>DASUVB010000034.1:0-5728 GCA_036373835.1 Flavisolibacter sp.
TATTACAAGTTTCGCCTGGATACGATCCTCGACAAAACGATGCGCTCCCTTTCCGGCGGCACCCGCCAGAAGGTCAGCGCGGCGCTCGCCTTCCTGTTCAACCCCGACGTGCTGATCCTGGATGAGCCTACCGCCGGGCTCGACCCGCTATCTTCTGAGATCCTGAAGGAAAAGATCACGGCTGAAAAGGAAAAGGGTAAACTGATACTCATCACGTCGCATATCCTCACCGACCTCGAAGAGATCACCACCGATGTGATGTACCTGATGGACGGAAAGGTGGTCTTCCTGAAGTCAATGTCAGACCTGCAAACAGAAACAGGAGAAGAGAAGTTAAGCAAGGCCATCGCGTGGCTGATGAAGCACGGCCTGCAGAAAAAAGAAGTAACGTACCTCAAAATTGCCAACTGATGCTCAAGATATCGAAATACGTTTTATATGACATCCTGCGCAACCGCACGATGGTTGCGTATACCGCGTTCCTGTTCATTGTATCGATCAGTCTTTTCCAGATGGAGGAGCAAAGCGCAAAGGCGGTCCTCAGCCTGCTGAACATTGTTCTGATCGTTGTTCCGCTGATCAGCATGATTTTTTCAACGATCCACTGGTACAATTCCTATGAATTTATTGAACTGATGCTGACCCAGCCGATCAGCCGCAGGAAAGTCATCATGAGCGAGTACGCGGGCATCGGGTCATCGCTGGTAACGGCGTTCCTGGTGGGCGTTGGAATCCCGGTAATGATATATAATCCTGATGCCACCGGTATGGCACTGGTCCTGATCGGGAGCCTGCTGACGCTTGTTTTTACGTCGCTGGCATTCCTGGCATCGGTGAAAGCAAAGGACAAGGCGCGCGGTATCGGCATCGCCCTCATGCTGTGGTTCTATTTTGCGCTTATTTACGACGGTCTGGTTCTGCTGATACTTTTTGCTTTCAGCGACTACCCGCTTGAAAATCTGACCCTGTTGCTTTCGTCGCTTAATCCTATTGATCTCGGGCGCATCTTCATCATGCTGAACATGGACATCAGTGCGCTGATGGTCTATACAGGTGCATTGTACAAGGACTTCCTGGGCAGCAATACCGGCCTGTTGTACACACTCGGCATCATGGCGGTATGGGCGGTGGTGCCCCTGCTGCTGGCGATCCGCAGCTTCAATAAAAAAGACATGTAAACAATATCACATCATAAAATCACAAATCATCTACCATGAATGAACTAGCAAATAAGAACCTTTCCCGGATTGTAACCGAAAACTACCAGGCAGCACGTGTGTTTGAAAAATACGGACTTGACTTCTGCTGCAAGGGTAAGCGCCCGCTCCAGGAAGCCTGCGACGAAAAAGGGATCGCGACCGAACAACTCCTTGGTGAGCTGGAAGCGGCGATCGCGCTGCCTGCAACTGGCAATGATTTCAACCAGATGTCCCTCACCGAACTTGCCGAGTATATTGTTCGTGTTCACCACAGCTATGTCCGGCTGAACATGCCGCAGATCATCAGCTATGTGCACCGCGTTGCTACCAAGCATGGCGACCGCTACCCGTATATGATCCAGGTGTTCAACCTCTTCGCCGAATTACAGGATGAGATGACACATCACATGATGAAGGAAGAGAAGGTCCTGTTCCCGAGGATAAAGATGCTGGAGATCGAAGAGCCGCAAAATGGTGTTGACTACCTGCAGGCGCCGATCGATATGATGGAAGCCGAGCATGACCGTGCCGGTACCATCATGCAGCAGATCCGCGAGCTGACGAGCGATTATGCTGCTCCGGCGGGAGCGTGCACTACGTTCCAGCTGAGCCTCTCTTCCCTGAGAGCTTTCGAGGAGGACCTGCACCAGCACGTTCACCTGGAGAACAACATCCTGTTCCCGAAGTCTATCCAGAAATTTGAGCAAGTGAAAACAGCAAGCGTCTACTGATGTTAAAAGTATCAATAGCACTTTCACTGGTCGCTTTGTATGCCCTTTACAGCTTTGTCGTCTACACGGACGGTACTGAAAGCAGGGTTTCATTTCCTGCAGCTGAACAGGCACTGATCAGCGAAGGAAAACAAATCTACCAGGACAAGAACTGCCAGGCCTGTCACCAGATCTACGGGCTTGGCGGCTTTCTTGGACCGGATCTGACAACAGGCTATTCCGACAAGCACCGCGGCGAACCCTTTTTGCGCGCCATGATGACGTCGGGAGGCAGCCGCATGCCCAACTTCCGGTTGAACAATCGGCAGGTTGATGCATTAATTGCTTATCTGAAATATGTTGACTCAACAGCTACACCCATCAAGCAGCCACGCTAGAAAACTTTCCATCTTTTCCAGCGACAAGGCCGCATTCAGCTTTATCGGTTTGTCCATGTCCTACCTGGCACTGGGCCTGCTTTTCGGCGTGTTGGGTGGATTCCAGTACCTGTTGCCCGATTTCCTGCGCACACACCTGGCATTTGAAAAAATACGGCCGCTGCATGTGTACCTGGCGATCGCCTGGATCTTTACGATGGCGCAGGGAGGGATCTATTATTTTCTTCCGCGAATTTCGCGGCGACCCCTGGTGTGGGCCCAGGGAGCGTGGATCCATTTTTTCCTGCAGCTATTAACGTCTGCCGGCATCATCGTTGCCTTTTTCCTCGGATACTTTGGAGGACGTGAATACCTGGAATTTCCGCCGGTACTTGGCATTTTTATCGCGTTATCGTGGGTTCCTTTCGTCGTCAATTTTTTCGGAACGTTAAAGCCGGATTATGTGAACGCCCCGGTGTACTACTTCAGCTGGACCATCGGCATCGTGTTCTTCTTTGTCACCTTTTCCGAAAGCTACCTGTGGCTTTTCGATCATTTCAACAACAACCAGATACGCGATACTACCGTACAGTGGAAGGCACTTGGAACCATGGTGGGCAGCTGGAACATGCTGGTATACGGTACCAGCATTTACATGATGGAAAAGATCCGCGGCGACCAGAAGATCAGCCGGTCACCCATCGTGTTCTTTTTCTTCTTTGTAGGGTTTACCAACCTGCTGTTCAACTGGGGACACCACACCTACATCGTACCCGCGGCGCCATGGGTAAAGACGGTGGCTTACGTCATCAGCATGACCGAACTGTTGATCTTTGGTCAAATTGTCTATAAGTTCCGCAAAACGCTTTCTGAAGCGCAAAAGAATTATCACTCGATCACCTACCGGCTGCTGTCTTTTGCAGATCTCTGGATCTTCCTGAACCTGGGCGCCGCTATTGCCATCTCTGTTCCGGCATTGAACTATTACACGCATGGCACCCATATCACCGTGGCGCACGCCATGGGAACGACCATCGGCATCAATACAATGCTTCTTTTCGCTGCAGTATTTTACATCCTGCAGAAATACCAGCCGGCGGTTCTGGAAAAAAATCGTAAACTGGTAGGAAGAGGAATCGTTATCGCCAATATTTCCCTGGTCATCTTCTGGTTTGCATTGATCGGGAGCGGCCTGGTCAAGATATCAGGCCAGCTGGAAAACCAGGCATTCGCGCAGATCATGGAAGCTTCAAAGCCATTCTTCAGGATGTTTACAGCAAGTGGTGTCCTGATTATGGTCGGGCTGGTGATGATGATCGTGGGCGCTTTTATCGTCCTGCTTAGACCTGCACGCCCGAAAATACGTGTGCAACCGGCAGTACGCGGCGTCAGTATCCGCGGGGAAGTTCCCGCAAAGGAAATGAGCGGCCAGTAAGATGATCGCTTTCATTTCCTGTTATATTTGTATTATTCACGGTATGCCTTCCCGTGAGTCTGATCTGTCGCATGATTAAAATCATGTGCGGGGGTTTTTTCGATCATATTCGCCGGCAACCGCTGAAAATACTTTTGTCCGCGAAAATCAACATTATGAATACTTCCGAGTATCCCACGCAGCCATCTCCGTCAGAGGCAGACCTGGAGTTTGACCGCAATTTCAAGCCGAAAGGTGCTATTGCTTTTTTTGTGCTCCTGATTATTCTTGGTGCCATCATATGGTACGGCATCTATTTCCTAATGCTTCACCGCGCATAAAAACTACATATGATCCTTGACAAATTCGAGAAACGTGTGATCATCATCACAGGTGTTACGCTGTCGTTATTCATCTTTTCAATGCTTTATGGAAGAAGCAAGTACAACGACCTGCCGGAGTGCCTTCCATATGACAAGGCCTTCGAGGAACCCAAAGTGGTAAAACTGGATGAGAATACCTACCAGGTGTTCGCGGTGGCTTCCATGTGGCAGTTCCAGCCTTCCGAGATATTCATCCCCGTGGGAAGTGAAGTGGACTTTTTTCTCAGCTCGAAAGACGTGGTGCATGGGTTCAACATCGCCGAGAAAAACGTTAACCTGATGGCAGTGTACGGAAACATCAACAAGCAAACGGTAAAATTCGATAAACCTGGCGTGTATAAGATCACCTGCCATGAATATTGTGGTGTAGGCCACCAGAATATGCAGTCACAGGTAATTGTTAACGACCCGTCCATTAAACAATAGAAACGAATTCGAATTATGGAAATCAGCAAGTCAATAAAACGCGTTATTTACTGGGAGCTTGGAATTCCCCTGGCGTTGCTTTCAATAGGAATCTATCATGGTCTGATGCAGGTGATTTACCGTGCCGGTGTGTTGCAGCAACCCGCATTTGCAAAGCTGGATTATTACCAGGGCCTTACGCTGCACGGCGTGATCAATGCCGTTGTGCTCACCACCTTTTTTGCCGTCGCCTTCGGTCACGCCACCATTGCGTTCTTCCTGAAAAAAGAACCCAACAAGAAACTCGCCTGGCTCAGCTTCTGGCTGATGACCATCGGCACGCTGATGGCCGCATGGGCCATGCTTGCCGGGAAGGCATCTGTCCTGTACACCTTTTATCCGCCGCTCAAGGCGCACCCGCTGTTCTACCTGGGTGCCGCGCTGCTGATCGTAGGTTCATGGATCCCGCTTTTCGACTGGGCACGCCTGTATCGCCAGTGGAAAAGAGAGAATCCCGACACGAAGACACCGCTCGCGGTGCTTGGAACACTTGTGAACTTCATCATTTGGTTCGTGTGTACGCTTGCAGTTGCCTACGAGGTGCTGGTTCTCCTGATCCCATGGTCCATGGGCTGGACAAACACCGTGAACGTAACACTTGCCCGCACACTCTTCTGGTTCTTCGGGCATGCGCTGGTGTACTTCTGGCTGCTGCCTGCGTATGTGATGTTCTATAACTTTCTTCCGAAACTTGCAGGTGGCAAGCTGTTCTCGGACAATGCCGGGCGCATCGCCGCATTCATGTTCCTGCTGTTTTCGGTGCCGGTGGGTGTTCACCACCAGTTTTCAGATCCCTCGATCACCAAAAGCATCAAGATATTCCAGAGTATCCTGACATTTGGCGTGGCCATCCCCAGCTTCATTACCGCATTTACCATTGCGGCATCGCTTGAATATGCAGGAAGAAAGCGCGGCGCAAAAGGCCTGCTGGGTTATTTTACAAAGCTGCCTTACCTGGATGCCAACCGGTTCCTGTTCGCCTACCTCATCGCAGGGCTGTTCATCTTTATTTTCGGTGGTCTTACCGGCATGGTGAACGCTTCCAGTGAATTGAACAATACCATTCACAATACAGCCTGGCTGCCCGGGCACTTTCATATGACCGTTGCGGGCCCTGTCTTCCTAGCGATATGCGGCATGAGCCTGTATATGTATGCGAAAACAGCAGGCAAACGCATCT
>DASUVB010000035.1:0-3408 GCA_036373835.1 Flavisolibacter sp.
TATACTGTAAAAATAGCAGACAGTTTTTTTACGCAGTAATGTGTTATAAGTACATAATGCATATCTTTAAAACACAATTTCCTGCTATGAAGCGATTGCTGCTTTGGTGTGTGCTGGCCCTCTCCGGCCAGGTGTCGTATGGACAACTGCTGACCTGGAATCCGCCCTTCCCAAAAGAAAATGATGCTGCCCAGAACCTGGTGATCACGGTCGATGCCACAAAAGGAAACCAGGGCCTGCTGAATTATTCGCCGACGGGTGATGTCTATGTTCATATCGGCGTCATCACCAACCTCAGTACAACAACGGACGACTGGAAACATGTATTGTTCACGTGGGGCACAACACCTGTCGCCGCACAGGCCGCGTACGCGGGAAGCAATAAATGGACATATACCATTTCCGGCAGCCTTCGCACTTTTTTCAATGTTACTGATCCCAACGAAGTGATCCTGAAGATCGCCATCCTGTTCCGCAGCGGCAACGGCAGCCGTGCACAGCGAAACACAGATGGGTCCAACATGTATGTTCCCGTATATACACCAGGCCTGCATGTACGCATAGACCAGCCGGCGCGCCAGCCAAAGTTTGTGCCCGTGCCGGAGCCACAGAACTGGACCATCGGTTCGGCCATCAGCATCACGGCGAATTCAAGCGAAGCATCCACCATGAAATTGTACCACAATGGTGTGCTGCTGGCTACACAAACAAACGTCACAACCATCAGTAGCAATTCAACGGTGACCGTCATCGGCAACCAGCAGTTGGTCGCAGAAGCTTCGAATGGTTCCGTCACACGGTTTGACACCCTGAATATTTTTGTGGCGCCGCCAGCTTCCCCGACGGCAGCGCTTCCGGCGGGCGTCCGCGACGGCATCAATTATGAACCGGGCGATACGTCCGTTACCCTCGTGTTGCGCGCACCCGGAAAAAACCTGGCAACGGTCATTGGCGATTTCAATAACTGGACGCAGACCGCGCAGCATATCATGAACCGTACACCCGATGGAAAGTTTTTCTGGCTGCGCCTCCATCCCCTTGTACCCGGAACCGAATACGCATACCAGTTCGTCGTGGATGACAGCATCCGCATTGCAGACCCTTACACGGAAAAAGTGCTCGACCCATGGAATGACCAGTACATCAGCCCGGCCACCTATCCGGGACTCAGGCCGTACCCTGCGGGCCAGACCGGTATCGTCAGCGTGCTGCGTACCGCCGAACCGGCGTACAACTGGACCATTACCAACTTTTCACGGCCCGACAAAAGAGGACTGGTGGTATACGAGCTTCTCCTGCGCGATTTCGTCGCTGCACATGACTGGAAAACACTGACCGACAGCCTTGCGTACCTGCAGCGTATCGGGATCAATGCCATCGAGCTGATGCCGGTGAATGAATTCGAGGGTAATATCAGCTGGGGCTACAACCCGAGCTTCTATTTTGCACCGGATAAATATTACGGGCCAAAAAATGCTTTCAAGGCCTTTATCGATTCGTGCCACAGGAGGGGAATGGCGGTGATCATGGATATGACGCTGAACCATTCCTTCGGCCTTTCACCCATGGTGCAGCTGTACTGGGACCCGGCCAATAATCGCCCGTCCACGTCAAACCCCTGGTACAACCCGGTAGCGAAGCATGCCTTTAACGTGGGCTTTGATATGAACCACGAAAGCCTCGACACCCGCTATTTCTCGAGCCGGGTGATGGAACACTGGCTGAAGGAATACAAAGTCGATGGCTTCCGTTTTGACCTTTCCAAAGGATTCACCCAGGTGCAGACCTGCGACGCATCGGGCAACAACTGTAATGTCGGTGCATGGGGTAATTATGACGCGTCGCGTATCGCGATCTGGAAGCGCTACTACGATTCGGTGCAGAACCACTCACAGGGAGCGTATGCCATCCTGGAGCATTTTGCCGATAACTCGGAAGAGATAGAGCTGTCGAATTACGGGATGATGTTGTGGGGCAATATGCATGGCAGTTATGCCAATGCTTCAAAGGGTATTATTTCCGGGTCGGATTTTTCGAACGCGATTCATTCTTCGCGGGGATGGGCACAACCTCACCTCGTCAGCTTTATGGAAAGCCATGATGAGGAGCGTATCGTGCATTTGAACATCAAGGAAGGTGCATCATCCGGTTCATACAACATCAAGGATACCGCCACGGCGTTGAAAAGGAAGGAACTTGTGGCGGCGTTCCTGTTCACCATCCCGGGGCCAAAAATGTTCTGGCAGTTCGGAGAGCTTGGATACGATTACCCCATCAATTATTGCCCCGATGGCACCGTCAACAATAACTGCCGCCTCGATCCGAAGCCCATCCGCTGGGATTACCTGAATGACCCCCGGAGAACATCTGTGTTGAATGTATTCAGTAAGCTGATCAACCTGCGTTTCCACCCGTGGTACCGCGAGGCGTTCCAGTCGGGCAACGTTAACAAGAGCCTCAGTGGCTCCGGCAAATGGATCCACACAAATTCCGGCGATTCGTCGCACCTGGTGGTGGTGGGAAATTTCGGGTTGACGCAGCAGGCCGTGGCTTTTACGTTTCCCAGTGCGGGAGTCTGGTTCGATTACTTCGGTAACAGCACCTTTACCGCAACCGGGGGCGTACAGAACATTAGCCTGCAACCAGGTGCCTACCGCGTGTTCCTGAACCGGAATGTCGGCAATATCCCCGTAACGCCCGTGACCAATGTGCCTTGGACAGGCAACCGTATGCAGGCGAAAGTGTACCCCAACCCAGTCTCAGGTCCATTCGTCACCGAGATCAACCTGCCGCAGCCATCGGTGGTGTCGGCAGACCTGTTCAATGCGATCGGCCAGCATGTGCTGAAGGTTCATGATGGTCCGCTTGCCAGGGGATCCAATATTATTACCACCACGCAGCGGCTGGTCCCGGGCATCTACCACCTGCAGATCAGGAGCGCATCCACTGTTACCACATTACAACTCACCATTCAATAATGTTTCATGGAAAAACTTTTCCGGCTAAAAACAGCAGCAGCTGAAAAAAGCAGTCACAGCGAGTACTTCAACATCGCCGTTTCTGTTGACTGCGTCATTTTTGGATATGGCGACAAGCAACTGAAGGTACTTCTCATCAAATCCGACCTGAAGGAATTCGCAGGGCTGTATTCCCTGCTGGGCGACCTGGTACGTCCGGATGAAGATATAGAGCAGGCGCCGTACCGCGTACTGCGGGAGCGCACCGGTCTGCATGACGTTTACCTGGAGCAGGTGTATACTTTCGGCAAGATCGGCCGCCATCCGTCCGGCAGAGTGATCACCACCGCCTACTACTCACTGGTCAATATCAAAAGCCACAAGCTGCAGCTCACCGACAATGACCTGCACTGGCACAACGTGAACGACATCCAGAAGCTGGCCTTTGATC
>DASUVB010000036.1:0-3176 GCA_036373835.1 Flavisolibacter sp.
AACTGATCCGCCAGCTAAGGCAATACCGCCCCGAAGTTGTCATCGCAAACATCCTTGAAGACCGGCATCCCGATCATGGCCGCGGTGGCTGGCTGGCATACGATGCCTGCTTTCTGTCGGGCCTGCGGCAGGTGAAGACAAGGGATGAAGCCGGCAATGAACAGGAGCACTGGAGGCCGAAAATGCTGCTGCATTATATCCAGGACCGTTTCTATGAACCCGATATCATTATTGACGTTACAGAAGTGTGGGAGCAGCGGATGCAATCGATCCTGGCATACAAAACGCAGTTCCACGATCCCGAAAGCACGGAGCCGCAAACGTATCTTTCCAGCCCCGATTTTCTCGACGCGCTCACGGCGCGCGCACGCCTGCTTGGAAAGCGCATCGGCGTGAAATACGGCGAGGGATTTTTGTCGAGGAAAAGCATCGGTATTCATAATTTTGATGCGCTGGTATTGAATGAAACCTGAGTGCAGCCTGTCCTTTTGAATTCTCTTATCCAACCCCTGCATTGAACCGCAAAACCATACGATATGTCATCCATCATTGCTTTTGCAGGGAATGTGCCTGCCAATTACGACAAACACCTCGGCCCCGTTCTTTTTGAGCCTTACGCGCTGGACATGGTGGAACGCCTGAAGAACGACACCCTCCGCAATGTTCTGGAAATCGCATGTGGAACCGGCAGGGTGACGCGGCACCTGGCGCGGCTGCTGGCACCTGGCGGCAGGCTGACCGCTACGGACCTGAACCAGGACATGCTGAATATTGCCGCGCAAAAAGTGCCGGGCGAACGGGTTGCTTTCGAGGTGGCGGACGCGCTCAACCTACCATTCAACGATAACAGCTTTGACCACGCAGTATGCCAGTACGGCGTCATGTTTTTTCCAGACAAGCTGCTTGCATTCAGGGAAACGCGTCGCGTGTTGCACCCAGGTGGGAAATTCCTGTTCAATACATGGGACAAGCTGGCGAACAACCCTGTAAACGATGTAATGAATAATGTCATGCAGGAGGTCCTTGGATCCGAGGCACCTGACTTTCTCGAAAAAGGACCATTTTCTTTCCATGATCCGGAAGTGATCGATTCGCTGATGACGGAGGCCGGCTTCAGGGACATTACTATAGAGCGGGTGCAGCTTTCTTCCTCTTACGCCACTGCGTCGTCCATGATGCAGGGAATTGTGGACGGTTCGCCCTTGTCGTCATACCTCATCGAACGCGATCCGGCTGTTCAGGAAAAGGTCCGCAACAGGATACAGGAGGAATTAATTGCCCGGTTTGGTGAAACAAATGCACTTCTGAAGCTACAAGCCTTTGTCTGCCAAGGGTTTAAATAATGCAGGGGCCGTTTTTCCACACGCTGAAAGGCACCATTTTGGTAGCAAAAACATAAACAAACACGGTTATGAAACAACCATTCGAAAACGAAACAAAACCATTGGACGAACAGCAAAAGGACAGCAGGAGCGACAAGTACACAGATGCCAATGACAGAAGCACGGAAATGACTGATATGGACAGCTGCATGAAAAGGCTGGAAGAAAAAGGGTTTAACCAGCAGTTCCGTGTTGAAAAAGGAAGGCTCGTGTCCCTGACGTCTGATAAAAAATACAAGGCAAAGGATGTTACAGCGGTCAACTTTTTCCGTTTTGAGGGGATTGCTGACCCCGACGACATGTCAATACTGTATGCCGTTGAAACATCAGATGGCGGCAAGGGAACGCTGGTGGACGCATACGGGCTGTATGCTGATGAAGGTACCAGTGAATTCATGAAGGAAGTGGAGGTGCACAAGAAGGTCACGGAAGGAAAATTATAATGCAGCAGTCGTACTTCGGTACGACTTTTTTTATGTGCGCCTTTCCAGGAACGTTGGCTTCAGTTGTTCCCATTCTTCGCGGAGAATGCTGTAATACACGGTCGTCCTGCGGAAGCCATCATTCATGACTGTATGCGAGCGTAATGCACCTTCATACACGGCGCCAATTTTTTCGAGCGCTGCTCTTGATGCCAGGTTTCGTTCGTCGGTCTTGAACTCCACCCTTTCAAATTGCAATGTTTCAAAAACATATTGAAGCAGCAGGAATTTGCAGTGCCGGTTCAGGCCGGTTTTCTGGAAATCGCGACCAAGCCATGTCCACCCGATCTCGAGGCGGCGGTCCTTATTGGATACGTTAGCGATACACGTGCTGCCGGCGAATGTGCCGGTTGCTTTATCGTAAATGGCGAACGGGAAGCGAAATGACCGGTCCCTGTCTTCCAGGGCTGTTTCAATATAGTTCCGCAGCAACTCCGGGGTGTGAATGGAATAAGGTGAGTATTGTACCAGGAGCGCATCGCCGCTGGCGGCTGGTACCAGGCCGGCAAGGTCCTCCCGCTCCAGGGGCCGCAACAGAACCCTGTCGTCCTCAAGCCACAGGTCATTTTGGAAATTAAAGTTCATGATGCCGCTTTCCGCTAAGTTATCAACATGCATGTTATGAGCACTTTCTCTTATATTCGTGGCAGCCAAACCGATGTTTATGTTTTTGTCACGTTCTGTCTTTTTTCTTGCCTTTGCAACTATGTTCCTGGTCAGCTGCCAGAAGGAAGTTGATGACGCGCTCCCGGTTCCGGGTAATACTTCCGACAGCTACCAGCCGTTGTCAGCCGGTTCGTGGTGGAAATACAAAGACTCAGCTACAGGCACATTTTCAACCAGCACTGCCACAAACGTCACGAAGAATGTTGGAGGCATCCCGTACACGGTGATTGTCGCCGGGGCTAATGCGGATTCAACCCTCCAGGCACAGGTAGGTCCTGATTATTACATGAGAGCGATCGGGTATAGTCCCAACACAGGTGCTCCCTACGACATTCTGTTCCATTACCTGAAGGAAGCCCCCGTGGGTACCAACTGGAGCTACACGGCCGGACAGGGAAATGGCTTTACGGCATTCATGGAAACAACCATCCTGGAAAAAGATATTACGGTCACTGTTGCCGGGAAAACATATCCCAACGTCTACCATACGCAGATGGAATTTTCGTATGACATCATGGGGTCGATCATGGATGCAGGCACTTATGATTTCTATATCGCCAAAGGTGTCGGCATTATCCGCGTTCGCGCCAGGATCGGGTTCTTCGGAGTGTTCCAGGAAAGCGCTACCGAGCTGGTGGACCATCAT
>DASUVB010000037.1:0-2100 GCA_036373835.1 Flavisolibacter sp.
CTCATACAACAGCCGAAGGTTTCCGAACACTTCCTTACGGTATGGTATAAGCGGAAACAGTTTTATTGCCGCAGTGGAATTTGGGAAAAAGCTGCGGGCACGCACTATCGTGACTGGCGGTGCGTCCACGGATCCTGCCAGTGTGCATTTCACGGACCAGGCTGAAGGATTCCTGGAAGGAAAATTCAAGGAGGTGTTCTTTTACCGCGATGACGTGCTGCGTCATAAAGTAAAGGAGTATCATCCCGGCGGGGAAACAGGTGACCACCCCGGGTGGTGAGATGTGCGGAAGCAGATGAACAGGGTTCCACTGCGGGTAGCAGCGGAACCTGTTTTGTGAATACGGGGCTGATGTTATTGAAGGCGGCCTTCTGCGCTGATCTGGCCTGACAACGACTTTGAAATGGGGCAGGTTTCCTTTGCTTTCTGCACGCATTCATCGAATTTCTCTTTGGAAATGCCTGGTACACTGGCCGTAACCGTGAGGTGTGATTTTGTAATGGCACCGTTTTCCAGGGTCACATCGGAACGGGTTTCGATACTGTCCGGTGTGAATCCGGCTTCGCCCAGTATAAAACTCAGCTTCATGGAAAAACATCCCGCGTGGGCGGCTGCCACCAGTTCCTCGGGGTTGGTACCGGGATCATTTTCAAAACGCATCCTGTAGTTATAGCTTACCTTATCCAGGGCCTTACTGGCAGTGGTCAGGTGACCCTTGCCTTCTTTTCCGGAGCCGTTCCAGACGGCTGTTGCATGACGTACCATAGTTTCAATTTTGTGAAAAAACAAAGCTAGCGAAAAGCCGGCTTCATGAATCAGGGTCTTCAACCGGGGCGGGGCATTATTATTGTTGACCGTACGACTGGTGACCAGCTACATCATTAATCTTACAATTATCGGTATTGCAGCCCTGGGCATGGCGTGGATGCCGTCTATCGCAAGACGCACCGGCATTTCCTATTCCATTTTTTATGTGCTGCTGGGCGTTTTCCTTTACAAAGTGCTGGGAACCATTCTTCCGCTGCCAGATCCCATATCGAAGAATACGTACACCGTGCGACTCACCGAGTTGGTGGTGATCGTTTCGCTGATGGGTAGTGGCCTGAAGATCGACCAGCCATTTTCGCTGCGGCGGTGGACCGTTCCGTTCCGGCTTGTCAGCATTACCATGGTGCTTTCAATTATTATCGTTACCGTGCTGGCCATGTGGGGCCTGGGCTTTGACCTTCCAGCGGCACTGCTGCTGGGCGCTGTTCTTGCGCCAACCGATCCGGTACTGGCATCGGACGTGCAGGTGGGGCCTCCCAATGAAAAGGTAAAAGATAATGTTCGTTTTTCACTGACCGCCGAAGCCGGGATGAATGACGGTACTGCTTTCCCATTCACCTGGCTGGCTATTATCCTGGCCGGTGCCAGCGCATCGACGTCAGACATTCCACTATCATGGGTGATGTATGAATTGCTGTACAAGATCATTGCTGGTCTCGCGTGCGGGTACCTGGTGGGGCGCGGCCTTGCGTACATGCTGCTGCGTATCCCGGAAAAAAAGAAATTCTTCAGCACCAAGGACGGTTTCGTTTCCATTTCTGCCACGCTGGTCGTTTATGGCATCGCCGAGATGATCATGGGTTATGGCTTTATTGCGGTGTTCGCCTGCGCCGTTACGATGCGCAATTTCGAGATGCACCACAAGTATCACAAAAAAATGCATGATTTCAGCGACCAGATCGAAAGGATACTCGTTGCTATCGTGCTCATCCTGTTCGGCGGCAGCCTGGTCTCAGGCATTCTCGATCAGCTGACCTGGGAGATGGTGTTCTTTTCCTTCATATTTGTTCTGGTGATCCGGCCGGTAACCAGCCTGGTGGGAATGATCCGCACGAGGTTGCACCTGAAGGAAAAGCTGGCGATCGGCTTCTTCGGGATCAAGGGCGTTGGTTCTTTCTTTTACCTCGCTTTCGCACTGAACGAGGAATTTTTCGCATTGAATGAAGAATTATGGGCGGTAGGCGCGTTTGTGGTCCTGTTATCGATCACGTTGCACGGGCTGACAGCAACACCGGTGATGAAGAAGATCGAGATGGAATTCACCGATCCTGA
>DASUVB010000038.1:0-6607 GCA_036373835.1 Flavisolibacter sp.
GTCATATGCCTGCATGATGTGGTCGTGAACATCCTTGAAGTATTTCGTTGTGCGTTCATCCAGCAGGCCGCTTTCGCTGCGGATCATACCCCCGATGAGATCGCGTACCGGTGCAATATTCCTTTTCAGGACGATCAGCTCCTTGCGCATCTGGTTGATGCGTGCCAGCGACCGGGTGTTGCTGCTGCGGATCACTTCCTCTTCCACCTGTTCAATGCGGTCACCAAGCTGCTCCATCACGAGGAAATAATTATCGACGATCAGGTCAAGCATGCTGTAACAGAGATAATCGGCGCTGCGCTGGCGGATCTTGCTGTTCTGGATTCGGAGCTTGTCACGTATCGGGTTCAGCACGTCGCGCTTCGGGTCTTCCTGGAAGGTGATCACGAAATCGTTGCCGAGAACAATACTGATCTGCTCCTGTTCCACGCAACTCTTCTGCGGATTGAAGTACAGCATGTTCAGCAGGCAATACAGGATGCCTTCAACCTCGTCCATCTTGGGCCGCTGGTGCAGGCTAAGTATATCTTCGGTAATGAGCGGGTGGATGCCATACACGGGGCTGACCTTCTCAACATCCGACTTCCTGATCCCATCTATGTTGATCCATGTAATGCGCGTATTGTCGCGGTAAGGAAATGATTCTTCTACCGTATGGAGCCTTTCTTCATTTAGCACGGTTTCATCGAAGTCGTAAACGGTGATCACGACTTCTTCGGGATCCTTGCGCTCCGTATCGAGCGTAGGGTTCACTGTAAGGATCTGCTTGGTCCGCTCCGTCCCGAAGAGCACATGCGGAACCAGGTAGCGAAAGTATTTTTCAGCCCTTTTCATTCCGGTAAGATAAGAAGAAGACAGAAAGAGAAGCAGGAACAGAAAGAGGGAAAATGACCAGGTAACGATTCAGCCCGCAAATGTTCAAAGTGTGAGGTTAAAAAGTAATGGTGCGGAACATCCATTCGTTCGCATCCGCCTTCGCTAATGCTACGGCGGACAAAGCCAGCAACCCACCTTCGCTAATGCAGCGCGAAAGCGAACCCCGACGGTGATCATGGTCACAGGCGTTCGTACAGGCTGCGGAGCTTTTCGCGGGTCATGATCTTTTCCCAGTCCTTTCCCAGTGCATTTTCCCAGAGCGGCTTCATGCCCAGCGAAACGTTGATCATGGTGTCGAACTGTTCGTCAGACAAACCTTTGCAGATACCGGCCGGAATATCAATGCCGTTCTTTTCCACCATTTTCCGGAACTCTGCAACGCCTTCGGGATAGTATTCCTCCAGCTGGTTCATGACGATACAATTACCGATGCCATGTTTTGTACCCAGCAGGTAGCTGAGGCCATAGCTCACGGCGTGCGCCACGCCCACCTGCGAATACGCGATGCTCATGCCCCCCGCGTACGAAGCCATCATCAGCTTGTCATCGGATTCCGCATCCCAGGTATCTTTTTCAAGGAATACATAACGGCAAAGCTCAAGCGCTTTTTCGCCGTACGACCGGCTGAACTCATTCAGGTAAGTGCCGGTCAGACTTTCAATGCAATGGATGTAACAATCCATGCCGGTATAAAAGCGCTGGTTGGCCGGCGCCCCGGCCGTCAGTTCAGGATCGAGGATGATCTGGCTGAATGGTGTGAAGTCGGAGTTCATTCCCAATTTCCGCTCCGGCCCTGTGAGCACCGTGGTACGGCTTACTTCTGCTCCGGTGCCGCTGAGTGTCGGGATGCCCACTTTATAAACGCCCGGGTGCTTCACCAGGTCCCATCCCTGGTATTCGGACGACGAGCCTGGGTTATTCATCATGAGGGAAACGGCCTTGGCCAGGTCGAGCGTGGATCCGCCGCCAATGCCCACCACGCCGCTCACCATTCCGTATTCATCCTTCAGGTCATCCGCAATGGCATCTACATACGAGGTCTTGGGTTCATACGTAACATCAGCATAGATGATGCTGTCATTGGCGCGCAGCGGTATGCGGCGAACAAGATCGCTGCCTTCAAAAAAATGATCCACAAGGAAGATCATCGGCGCATCATCAGTGCGGTGTGGGGCTATGATCTCATCGAGCTGGTTGAAGCTGCCGCGGCCATACACTACATAGTCGACCATTTTGAAGTTCCTGAATTTCATGCACGCAAAGTTGCAGAAAGGATCGCGGCCTGAAAAGAAATGTTTCGATCAGTCGAGGTACTTCGGGTACAAAGGGCGGTAGCCAAACAGGCGGGCGAAAGGCGATAAAATGGAAACGATCAGCAGCTGCAGCGTATACGATGGTCGCGCCAGCCGGTATACATCCCTGAAGTGCCGGATCAGGATTGCCGCCTGGAGGATACCGGGCATGCCGGCTTCACCAGCCTTTCCATCGGCGGCAATGCCCATGCCTGTTTCCAGCAGGTATTCCGTATCGAGTGCCGGGAAGACCTTCCAGTTCACTTTAGTTATTCCATCGCTGCTATTCCACATGCTGTGCACGGTGCAGGGTGCGATGTGCAGCACATCGCCGGCGACCAGCTTGTACACCCTTTTGTTGAGGCGTACGCTCAGTTCACCTTCGATCACCTGGAAGATCTCGTCTTGCTTCGGGTGGTAATGTGCTGCCGGTTCGACGGATTGCGGGCCGAACACGGATTCCATTTCCAGGAGCGCGCCACCGGTATCGGCAGCCGTGTGGATGAACCTGATCTGCTGGCCGGTCCTGGGATTGCTGATGATTTTATTTGCGTATGCCATGGCGTGTGCCGTAAAGATGCTTTCATGCATGGCATTATGCAAGCAATACATGCTGGATCCGCAAAAAAGGATCATGACCTGTGAATTAGCCGCGGTAAACCAGGTAAACTAAATAAGCCGCATAGATCATCACGAACAAAGCACCCTGCCAGCGCTGCAGCAGGTGGCGCTTGCCAATGAAAAACACGATGAACAGGAGCAGGCTCGCCAGGATCGTCATCAGGATGTCCACGTTTGCCTTGGCGTGAAAGGGCAGCGGCTTGATAAGCGAGTTGAGTCCCAGGATCCAGAAGATGTTAAAGATGTTGGATCCCACGACGTTGCCGATCGCGATGTCGACACTTTTCTTATAGGCGGCGACCGCGGAGGTGGCGAGTTCCGGGAGCGAAGTGCCGATCGCCACCACCGTGAGTCCGATGAGCGATTGACTGACGCCGGCACCTGCGGCAATTTTCACCGCGCCTTCAACGATCCAGTTCCCGCCGAGGACAAGGCCTGCCAGGCCAAGAATGATGAACACGATGGATTTCCAGTTGGGAAGGATCGTAAATCCCTCGTCGGTTCGCTTCGGTGATTTTCGCGCAATTTCGAATATATAGTACAGGAAGATCGCGAAGAACGCGAACAGCATCAGCCCGTCGCCGCGTGTGAGTTCCGACACCTGCCGCTTGTCGATCAGCTGGTCGTTCGCCATGACACCAAGCGCTATTGCTGCGAGCAGGCTGAAGGGAATTTCCTTCCATACCGTTGTGCTCTGCACGCGCAATGGATAGATCAATGACGAAATGCCGAGGATCAGGAGGATATTGGCGATATTACTTCCAAGGACGTTGCCAATGGCAATATCCGGGTTACCGTCGATGCTGGCGAAGATATTTACGAACAGCTCAGGAAGCGATGTCCCGAAGGCCACAATGGTGAGGCCGATCACGAGATCCGACACATGGAACTGCCTGGCCACGGAAGTGGCGCCCGTTACCAGGAGATCGGCGCCTTTGATGAGGACAACAAAGCCAATTACGAACAGGATATATGTCAGCAAGGGAAATAGTTGAACGTTGGCAAATTTAGGATGGCAGCACGTAGCCTCAAAGAAGACGTCCCGCCCTTTCAAGATCTTCAGGCGTGTCGATCTCGACACCCATAAAGCCTGTAACCACCATGCGAATGGGAACGCCGTGCTCCAAATACCGCAGGCATTCAATTTTTTCTGCATCCTCCAGCGGGCTCACCGGCCACCTGGTAAAATCAAGCAGCGCCTGTTTCCGGAATGCATACACGCCGATGTGCTCGTAATACGTTACCTGCGCGTTACGGTTGCGGTGATATGGTATGATGCTCCTGCTGAAGAACAGCGCATTCATGTTCAGGTCAACGCAGACTTTTACATAATTCGGGTCTGCCACCAGTGCTTCATCTTCCAGGGGCTGCATCAGGGAACCCACCTGCACAGCCGCATCCTCAAACTGCTGCAGCAGCCTTGCCAGCGGCTCGCGCTGCACAAACGGGGTGTCGCCCTGCACATTAACAATGATATCTGCATCCAGTGAAGCAGCCGCCTCCGCGATCCGGTCCGTGCCGCTTTCGTGCTCCTGTTTGCTCATGATCACACGGCCGTTATTGGCGAGGATCTCGTCGTAGATCACAGGACTGTCGGTCACAACCACCACATCGTCAAACAGGCCTGTGTCGCAGGTTGCCGACCACGTGGTCGCTATCACGGTGCGGTCCCCGAGCTTCTGCATCAGCTTCCCCGGGAAACGTGTCGCGGCATACCGCGCGGGGATCATGGCAAATCTTCCTCCCATTACGATGTTTTGAATCTAATGTGCAAATGTAATGCGGCGCGGTCAGTTGAGGCGGCTGAAAGGTTTTCGCATCAGCATGCCGAGGTTCTCATCTTCCTCGTTTGGATAATACCTGTCCAGTCCATAGCGGATCTGCGATGGATCCAGTTCTTCGTACGTGCCGAACAGGCGATCCCAGATGGCAAGCACGGCCCCGTAATTAGAGTCGGTGTAGGGTTGCTGCCAGTGGTGGTGCACCTTGTGCATACCCGGGGAGACAACCAGGTAGCTGAGCGGCCGGTCGATCCATTTGGGCAGGCGGATATTTGCGTGGGTGAATTGGGTAGCAAGGATCAGCGCTGTCTGGTAGATCATGACGGCGTACACGGGTGCCCCCGTGAGGAGGATGCCCATCAGGAAAAAAATGCCGCGCAGCACACTTTCCACCGGGTGGTGCCGCAGCCCCGTGGTGACGTCAACATTGTTGTCGGAATGATGGACCACGTGGAATTTCCACAGTGGATATACCTTGTGCTGCACCAGGTGCACCAGCCAGCCGCCGAAAAAATCCAGGACAAAAAATGAAATCACAATAGTCCACAGCGTGGATGCGCTGAGCCAGTATACCAGCCCGAACCGGTTTTCCCGGCATGCATCGGCCAGCAGCACTATGAATACGGCAAAGCCTGTGTGAATAACCAGGTGGATGACGGTGAATGCAAGGTTAACCGATGCGTGGCGCCATTTATTCTTACGGTATTTCATTGCCACGAAGGGGATTGCTCCTTCTATGATCCAAAGCAGGAGCATGCCGGCTACCAGCAGCAGCATTCGTTCCAGGGGCCGCTGTTCCAGTGTCTGGAAATGTGCAATGATATCCTGCCACATAGTGGGTTAAAGGTAGCAAGATTCAGCGGGGCTGCCGTTACTGGTTCAGCATCAGTGGCATTACCAGCATCAGCACATCTTCGTTGGCGTCCGTTTCCGTGGGCTTCAGAATGCCCGCCTTTGTGGGCGTCGCAAGTTCGAGCCGCACTTCATCGCTGTCGGTCGCGTTCAGCATTTCGATCAGGAAGCGGGCGTTGAAGGCGATGGTAATGTCTTCGCCATCGTACTGGCATTTCATCCGCTCATTTCCTTCAAAGCTGAAGTCGACATCCTGTGCCGCAAGCTGCAGCTCGCTGCCGCTGATGTTGAGGGCTACCTGGTTCGTGCTTTTATTGCTGAAGACGCTTACGCGACGAAGGGCACTTTGAAAATCCCCTTTTCCAACATTCATTTTATAGGGGTTGTCAGCAGGGATGACCACCTTGTAGTCCGGGAAACGGGCGTCGATGAGCCGGCAGCTCATTTGCGTGGTGCCGTGTTTTACAAAAAGGTGGTTGCTGTTATAGCTGATGGTGATTTCGTCTTCAGTACCCGGGATCGCGCTCTTCAGCAGGTTCAGCGGTTTGCGCGGAACAATGAACGAATCCTGGCGCGGGCATTTGACGTCGGTCCTTTTGTAGCGGACCAGGCGGTGCGCATCCGTAGCCACGAACTGGATATAATCGGGGTGAAGCTCAAAGTACACGCCGGTCATTGCGGGGCGCAGGTCGTCGTTACTGACGGCGAAAAGGGTTTTGCTGATGGCGGTCACCAGGGCGGACGCGGTCATTGTAAACGAGGTAGTGTCATCGGCGGCCGGTTCCTTCGGGAAATTGTCCGGGTTCTCCCCCATAACCTTGTACTTGCCATTATCGCTGGTGATCTCGATTCCAAAATTCTTATCTATGGTAAAGGTCAATGGCTGATCGGGAATATTCTTCAACGAATCCATCAGGATGCGGGCGGGGATACAAACCCTGCCACTGTCCTTTGCCTCGATGTCCATCTGGATACGCATCACGGTCTCCAGGTCGGTTGCCACAACAGTCAGTTTGTTCTTTTCAACTTCAAACAGGAAATCTTCCAGGATGGGCAGGACGGTATTTGCATTGATCACTCCGGCTATATGTTGCAGTTGCTTCAGCAACTGGGAGGAAGAGACAATAAACTTCATGAATATTAATTTACAGGCAGGGCGAAACTAACGTTTTTAACACAAAGTTT
>DASUVB010000039.1:0-2679 GCA_036373835.1 Flavisolibacter sp.
AACATCATGGAAGAACCGCTGGAGGTGCGTCGTAATGTGTTGCGACAGGTGATGCCCGAAAACGGTATCATCCGGTTCAGCGATCATATTGATGAAGTTGGACGTGATTTTTTCGAGGTCGCGAAGCTCAATAACCTCGAAGGGATTATTGCGAAGCGGAAGGATGCCCCGTATCACCCTGACAGCCGGACCAGGAACTGGCTGAAGATAAAGGCCGAGCAGCGCCATGAAGCCGTGATCTGCGGATACACGCGTAAAAAAGATACCGACCGGGAATTCAGTTCTCTGGTGCTGGGTGTGTATCGTGAAGGAAGTCTTGTTTTCATCGGCCAGGCAGGAACGGGATTTTCGTCAGCTATGCAGGAAGAACTGCTCCGGAAAATGAAGCCGCACGTCACCAGGAAACCGCCATTTGAAAAAGAACCGGTGATATCCGATCCATGCGTATGGCTGAAGCCTTTCCTGGTATGCGAGGTGAAGTACACGGAGCTGACCCGTGAAGGTTTGATGCGCCATGCGTCGTTCCAGGGCCTGCGCGAAGACAAGGCTGCGTTTGAACTGAATGACGTGACCACGGAAGAGATCATATCTACCGAAATCCCCGCGGATGAATCCAGGCATATCAGCAAGACCAAATCGGAGCAGGTGCTGACGATCGACGGCCACGACCTGAAGCTCACGAACCTGAAAAAGATATTCTGGCCGCGCGAAAAAATCACCAAGGGGGACCTGCTGAATTATTATTACAGCATGGCCGAGTACATCATGCCTTACATGAACGACCGGCCGCAGTCACTCAACCGTTTTCCCGATGGCATCGAAGGAGCCAGCTTTTACCACAAGAACATGGGCGGCAGGGCGGACAAATGGCTGAAAACGTTCCGTCGCGTCAGCGAGTCGTCCGGCGAGCCCAAGGATTTCCTGATCTGCACCAATACCGCTTCGCTGGTGTACATGGCCAACCTGGGGTGCATAGAAATGAATCCCTGGCATTCAAGAGCGTCATCGCCCTTGTATCCCGACTGGTGCGTGATCGATCTTGACCCGGGCATCATTTCCTTCGACAAGGTGATCGAAACAGCACTGGTGGTGAAAAAGGTGCTGGATGACCTGCAGGTGCCTTCGTGGCCAAAAACTTCCGGTTCCACCGGTATCCATATTTACATCCCGCTTGGTGCAAAATATAATTACGAGCAATCCAGGCAGCTTGCGGAGCTGATCGCAAACATGGTGCATGAAGAGCTGCCGGAATTTACCAGCATCGAAAGAAACCCGGAAAAGCGTAAGTACAAAATCTACATCGACTACCTTCAGAACCGCCCGATCCAGACCATTTGCGCGCCATACTCCGTACGGCCGAAGCCGGGCGCTCCTGTTTCAATGCCACTGCATTGGGAAGAAGTGAAAAAAGGATTGAAGATCTCCGGATTTCATATGTTCAACGCACTGGAACGCGTGCGATCGGAAGGCGACCTGTTCGCCGGCGTGATGGGTAAGGGCATTGACCTTAACAGCCTGTTACGTGGATTGTCACACCTGATCTGACGCAGTTCGGGGCTCCCCTACGACGTCTTTTTCCTGATGAATTTTTTCACCTTTTCAATGACAGTAGTATCTGATTCCTTTTCGGACCCGATGAGGTAGCCGATCGGTTTCAGTGGTTCAATATGATCGCAGATGATCTTGGTGATGCCCAGTATCGGTATGGCGAGGATCATCCCGGGTATGCCCCACACCAGTTCACCTGCAACAATTCCGGCTATGGTGAACAGCGGGTTTATGCTGACGCCTTTCCCGACGACCAGCGGCTCCAGCACATAGGTCTGCAGGAACTGCACGATCGCGTATGTGATGAGCACGCCCGCCACCATTTGCAAAGAGCCGCCCTGCATCACCACGGCAAGCGCGGTGATGGCATTGCCGGTAAGGTTGCCAACGAAGGGAACGATCTCCAGCAGGCCGCACAGTATCGCAAACAGCACCGGGCTGTTTACGCCGACAATGGAAAAGCCAATGCTGTACATGACCCACAGTGAAGCGATCATCCACGCCAGCCCTGCAATGTATTTCTGGGCAACCTGCCTGGCCTGTTCCATGATCTCCTGTGCATTTCTTTTGGAGCCTGCAGGTGCAAGCATGACCACGAATTTTTTCAAATGCGTGCGGTAATACAGGAACAGGAAAATATAGACCAGCGACAGGATGAGATCTGTCAGGAAGGATCCCAGCGATGCGACCATACCCGACACCATGGGCATTACGCCCCCGCCGCCTTTCTGTTGTTCACGGATGATCTGGTCCTGCTTCTGCAGGGAGATTCCGAAAGTCCGCGCGACATAGTCCTTCGCCTCTTTTACCTTCTGCTGAATGTTCTGCTCGATCTCTGCGGCGTTTTTCGATATTTCACCGATCTGCCACACCAGCACATACACCATGATCGCGATCACTACAACGAACAGCATCACGCAAATGAAGGTCGAAAGTCCCCTGCTGATGCCCCTGTTCTCCAGGCGCGTTGACAAGGGAAGAAGGAGCATGGAAAAAAGTGCGGAAAAAACAACAGGCACCAGGAACGGCTTTGCATAAACCAGGATGATGACAACCAGGACAAAAAACAACAGGTATTTGATGGTACCCGTGAGAAATCGCTCCATTGCCAATAAAAGTAAATAATTATAC
>DASUVB010000040.1:0-3775 GCA_036373835.1 Flavisolibacter sp.
GGACCCGTTGCTGAACAGCCTGTATACGCTTTTTGATAATCGCAACTACCTCAAGGTGTATGAAAACTGGTTTGGAGGAGCGGGGTTCCAGCTGGGTTTTGATAATGGTGTTCGTATCAGGTTTGATGCAGTAGCTGAAGACAGGTTGCCGGTACACAACACAACGGCTTATTCATTCACCAAGCAGGCTGACAGCCTGATGCTGCCGAACCACCCGTACGAGCTCGCACACATACCTTTTGAGCGTCACCAGGCATTTGTAATTACCACCGGGTTCCAGTTCCAGCCGGGACAGCGATATATCCAGTATCCTTATCACAAACAGTCTGTAGGTTCTGATTATCCTACGTTCGCGGTTCAATACAGCAAAGGCGTCCGAGGGGTGTTCGGCAGTGATATCGATTTCGATAAATGGAAGCTGTCTGTTTTTGATGACGTCAACCTGCGTATGCTGGGAAATTTCAAATACCGCTTCAGCATGGGTGGCTTCCTTAACAATGTCCGCGTGGCCATCCCGGACATGCAGCACTTTAATGGCAACCAGACCATTTACACCGCCAAATATGTCAATAGTTTTCAGTTGGCGCCATACTACCGCTACAGCAATACCGAGTCATGGTACGGCGTTGTTCATGCCGAGCATCATTTCAACGGGCTGCTTACAAACAAGATCCCGCTGTTCAACAGGTTGAAATGGTACCTGGTGGCGGGTTCCAACGCCTTTTATGTCAACAATGACAATTATTACGTGGAAGCATTCGCGGGACTTGAAAATATCTTCAAGCTACTACGCGTCGACATTGTCAGCGGCTTCCAGGCAGCGCCAGGCAACCATGTAGCGGTGCGGGTAGGATTTGGCGGCCTGCTGGGCAACTCGATCCGCAACCAGTCGGACGATGTTAGCTATTGAAGTGTAATGTCGAGCAGCTCTTCCTGGAATTCAAAGAACACGTCCCGTAACCGGCTTTTTGAGTCGGTACCGTAATTCACCAGGAAAATATGTGTGACATTCTTGTTCGGGAAATAAAACAGGTTCGCGGAATATCCCAGCCCGCGGCCGCTGTGACCCAGTCCGGCGTTAACGCCCCGCTCCACGAACTTCATCATCAGTCCATAACCGTACCGGTTCACCCCATCTTCTTTCCCGAACGTCTGCATCAGCGTCAGCGACTGGTTGCTCAGCAGGGTGCGGCTGATCAACAGGCGGTCAATGAATCTGTACAGGTCGAAAACATTTGAATGCAGGCCATAATAACCATTGCCGCTGCCGGCGATCAGGTTCGAGACATTCACGATCTTGTCATTGTTGTACAGGTCGAAGTAACCCTGCGCTATGGTGTTTGGCAACGGTTCATACGACTGGTAGTACGTGTTATGCAATGCCAGGGGGGTGAGAATATACTGGTGCAGCAGGTCCCCGTGCTTTTTGCCCGTGGCGGCATCGATCACCATCGACACCAGCAGCGTGTTGGTGTTGGAATAGATGGCCGTATCGCGCGGCTGGAACAATGCAGGTTTGTCATAAATGAATTCCAGGAGCTCCTCTGCTTTCCAGTTTTTGTTCGGCTGGTTTAATACGGCCAGGTAGAATTTATCCTGCTCGATCAGGTCCGGGATCCCCGTCTCGTGTTTCATGCAATCACCTAATGTTACGGCGTTGCCATTCGCGATCTTATCGGTGACGATTCGCGGCAGCCACGTGTTGATTGGTTTGTACAATGCAGAATAGCCAATGCCGGAGTTCACAGAATCTTCCATCAGCCGGAATATCAGGGTACCCATGAACAGTTTCGTGATGCTTGCGACGCTGCCTACCTGTCCCAGGTCAAAATTGATATTCCTTTCGATATCCGCTTTGCCGGTGGCGCCCACCCAGGTCCCCGCATTGTTGCGTATCAACAGGGAAATTCCTGGCAGGCCCTTCATCCGGTATTTTTCAATCAGCGCGCGGAACACCGTGTTCTGCGGGTGGCTGCTGCTCGTGTCGGTCCAGGGTACCGGGATCTGGTGAGCAACCGTCGGTTCCACAAAAGGTTTCTTACAGGCAAGGAACAATACAGGGAGTAACCAGAAAATATTTTTCATGTTATTTCTTTAAGGGTAAAGATGCACCGATGGCCATCGTATTGTAAGGCAGCAGCGGAACATATGAATTGATGAACGGGGCCTGCAGTTGCTGGCTGTACTGGAGAAATATTGACGGGGTGGATACGTTGTCCTGCAGGCGGAACCGAAGCGATAATCCTGCGTTGAACAGCACCTGGCCACGGCCAATTCCTTTTGCGTTCTCGTATTCGCCATTGTCGTTCAGCTTCAGCACAGCTGTTGCAGGTACAGAATGCAGGTAACCCGCCCCAATCATCGCCTGTGCATCCAGTTGCGGCAGCACGCGGTACCGGTAACCGAACTGGGTGTACACCGGGATGGCATGCTGTACAAACCGGTGGTAGAAGTAGCCCGCCCTGAAATTCTGGAACAACGTGTACTTCCCTTTCTCTTTCCAGGAAAAGGAATATCCCGCTTCCGCACCCGGGTGCAGGGGGCCGGAGAACAGCCTGCTGAAACTTCCGAACGGGTAGGCTGTATGATTGTTGTTAACTGCGAAACTGATTTCCCTTCCTTTCTTCTGGGCAGCCGAAAACAGCGGCAACAGCAATAGCAGCAGGTACGATGTTCGTTTCATAAAATGCTTTGATCAAATGTAGTTACACTTTGCCCGGATCGTAATATTACCTTACAGATGTACTGAATATGCTCACGGTTGACCATCCTCAATTTGCAGATAAGTGTCAGGCAAAACACTTAACAACGCCATAGGTTTTTTTGTACACTTTTATAATGGTGCAGGGGAATGTTTGAATCGGCTGCGAAATGCTGTTTCTTGGAGTAACATCCGAATTAAAACCCGAACTATGAAAAGCATTTTCAACAAAACGCAGTACATAGCTGCGTCCCTCCTGATCCCCGTGGCACTTCTTTCATGTAAGAAGGATGCGGAGCCACAGGTCACCGAAGTGGCAGAGAGCAATCTCGTAGCCAAATTCTCATTCGAGGACAACTTTACTGACCTGAAATCAGGAACTTCCGGAACAGCCAATGGCGTCAACTTCGTTGATGGCATCAAAGGAAAGGCCTACCAGGGCTCACCCGGTGGCTTTGTTTCATTTGCAAACACGCCTGCAGGCCTGGCATCGCTGGAATCTTTCACAACATCGATGTGGATCAGGACCGCCCGGCACACCGGTGGCATCCAGGGGGTGTTCACCATTCCGGGTACAACATCCTATTTCGGCAACATGCTCGTCATGATCGACCAGAATAACACAACGTCTGACTCGATGAATATGAAGGTCTATTTTGAAAAGAACGTGGTGCCCGCCATCGGTTGGTATGGCCAGTATATTGATCTGTATGGCGAATACCGGCTGCCGAACATGTATGACAACTGGAACCAGGTCACCTTTATGTATGATGCCACTACGTCAAAGTTTGCGGCATACCTTAATGGCAACAAGCTGGTGCTGGAGGAAGGCATCACCGATCGCTTTACCGACGATCCCAATGACGGCGGACAGCTTCTCGGTGCGCTCTCTTTTGCAAATGTTTCAAAGTTCATCCTGGGTGGCTACCAGAATCATCTCGGTGCTCCGTGGGATGCGCCGGATTCTGAAATGCTGACCTATACAGGCGCCATGGATGAACTGAGATTTTATAACAGGGCGCTGACCGCAACAGAAGTGAAAGCGTTATACAACCTTGACAGTGGTCACTAATC
>DASUVB010000041.1:0-4998 GCA_036373835.1 Flavisolibacter sp.
TATGACTCATACCAGCATATTGCATCAGCGTGCATGCCTGTTCGCCGTCGAGTCCATTCGGTGTCAGTAAATTTGCCGGCGCGTACGCATGCGCAAGGGCGGAAATATCGAATGTCAGGAAGCTGCAATTACGGATCACAGGTTCCATTTCTTCCAGGTGCTCCTTCACATGGCCGACGCGGAAGCAGTCGAAGCGCAGCTTGTCCATGGTTTCCAGCATGCGCGGGTGCACAAAGAAGCTCTGGAAGCCGATGTGATTATAATGTCTCAGGTAGTTAGGATCTGCGGTCAGCAATTCCATCAGGAAGTTGTCGCTGCGAAATGGAGAATCGATATTGATGTCAATAACCGCGTCCACACCAACGGCATCCACCTGCTTCCGGTCTTCAGCAAAGGCGTAATACTGCGCAAGCGTCAGGTCGTGCGAACCGCCCAGGATCACAACCGTCTTGCCGGCATTCACCAGTTCGTGGACCACCATTTTCAGCGCTGCATACGTGTCGCTTACAGCGTGTCCTGTCTTTACATTGCCCACATCAGCCAGGCGGATATCCTGGTGCCAGTAATACAGGCTGTAAAATTCATGTCTGATCGCATCGGGTGCCGCGCTGTTATGCAGGAATGCCGCCCCCCGCTGTTCACCACAGCCTACCAGCACCAGATCTGCATCGTCAATATCGGGCAACTGTTCTTCAAACACATGTATGACACTCCCGATCTGGCCTTCCCGGTAACCCGTATCCCCGGAGATCTGGCTCAGGTTGACCGGCTCCAGGAAGTCTGCAATTGAATCAAGCATGCTGCAAGTTTATTGAATCCCTGGTATTATTTACGAAGTTCATACACCACGTACCCCCACGGCTCGATTCCGAAACCGGCAGCCACAGGCTCAATCGCTCCTGTGAAGACATTTTTCCATTCTCCTGCTGAAGGCCGATCCACCCAGGTGAACTGCTGCGGCTCCTTATGAAGATTCACTACCACCAACACCCTGTTGCCGTTCTTTTCGCGCTCGAATGCATACACCGTAGCATCATTGCTGGTCCGTAATTTTTTACCGGGCACATTTGCAGCAAGCGCGGGATTGGATGCACGCAGGGTAAGAAGCGTTTTATAGAACGCAGCACGTTCAAACCGCGAGAATGCGATGGTATCCTTGTAAAAGAAACTGAGGCTGTCACGTACCGGTTCCTCCTGGCCGCTGTAGATTAGGGGAACACTGCGCGGGAGCGTTTGTGTCAGCACCGCGAATGGCGCATGCACAGGCCCCGGCATGGTCTGGTAATCCGCCTTGTTCCAGCTGTTCTCATCATGATTGGATGTGAAGTACATCCTGATGGCATTGGGGAGGAAGGCGGTATCATTTCGTCGCAACACACTGTCTATCGATGTCGCAGGGCGCTGCCCGGCGGCCACCTGCTTCATTGCAACAAAAACATCCCACGGGTAACTGGCGTCAAACCCGGCTTCGTGGAGCCACGCATCATTGCTCTCGGCCAGCATGAACAGGTTCTTCACCTGCTTCAGCTCGCGGATGGCACGCGTCCAGAATGCTTTCGGCACCTCGCCCGCAACATCACAGCGAAACCCGTCAATTCCCGTTTCGGTCACCCAGAATTTCATGGCCGCGATCATGCTGTCGGTCATCTGCGCATTGCCGTAATTCAGTTTACGAACATCGGTCCAGTCGAATGGCGCCACAAAATTGCCGCTGCTGTCCTTAACATAAAAGGCAGGATATTTCTCCAGCCAGCGATGGTCTGCACCGGTATGATTCGGCACCCAGTCCATGATCACCCGGAATCCCCTTTCATGTGCCTGTTGTACGAGCGATTTCCACTCGTCCATGGTCCCGAACTCGGGGTTGGTTGCCGTATAATCAGCAATGGCGTAATAGCTGCCAAGGCGGCCTTTCCGGTCCTTTTGCGAGATCGGCTGGATCGGCATGAACCACAGTGTCTGTACACCCATGTCCCGCAGCCGGTCCAGGTGGCCGGCAAAAGCAGTGAAGGTCCCCTCAGGCGTATACTGGCGAACGTTCACTTCGTAAATGTTGCCCTGCATGATCCAGGCAGGGTGTCCGTCAATGGTAGCAGTATCACTGGCAGGATCATCATGGTCCCATGTAACAATATTGGTTCCGCACGACAGCCAGAAAACAGGAAGTAAAAGGAGCGCAAGCCGTTTCATACAGCAGTTTCACTAAAATTAGCATGAATGACGACATGCCGCGCACTACCGGCGCAGAAACCGGTCGTTGAGGATACGGGCCATCGCTTCATCTTTCAGGCCCCGGCTTACCGGCAGGCGCTGACCGCGAATGATCACCTCGTTCCCTTCGATGCTTTCGACCTTAGGTACCGAAACGATGTAAGACTTGTGGATCTTAACAAAAAGTGCGGGCGGCAGGAAATCTTCCACCGATTTAAACGTCAGGTAGGTCATGAATTTGCGGGCGGCAGTATGAATGTTCACATAATTCTGCACGGCCTCGACGTACAGGATCTCGTCAAAGGAGATCCGCACCAGCCTGTTGTCGGCCTTGATGAAGAAGTAACCGGCATCCATCGCCTGTTGCAGCTGCACATTGCGGCTGCGCAGCTCGAAATATTCCCGTGCGCGCAATGCCGATTTGTAAAAACGTTCAAACGATACGGGCTTCACCAGGTAATCCAGCGCGTTGAGCTCAAAGCCTTCCAGCGCGTACTCGGGGTAGGCCGTGGTAAATATCACGGGAGGCTGGTGGCTGAGCGACCGCAGGAAATCAAGACCCGACATGCGTGGCATCTGGATATCCAGGAACAGGAGCTGCTGCCGGTCCTCCTGCAACAGGTTCCCCGCGTCCATGGCATTGCCGAAACTACCCTCAAGATGCAGGAAGGGCACCTCGCTGATGTATTCCGCCAGTCCCTGCCGCGCCAGCGGCTCATCGTCCACCACGATACAGTTGATGATCATTGGTACAGGTTTACGGGAAGTGAAAGATCAACACAGAACCAGTCCGCTTCCTTGCGGATCTCCAGGCTGTGCTTCGGACCATACAGAAGGTCGAGACGCCGTTTCACATTTGACAGCCCGATGCCCCCCGGCTGCCTTGCGCGCGTCCCTGCCTCTGTGGTATTCTTTACGGAAAACCGGAACGTTCCGTTCGTGCGCCCTATGCTGATGCGGATCTCGTTCTGCTTTTTTGAAAAATGGGAAACATGCTTGAATGAATTTTCCACCAGGGGCATCAGCAGCAGGGGCTCTATCAGGAAATTGCCGACATCCTTCCCGCATTCAAATGAAATGCTGAAGTTGTCATCCTGCCGTATCTGCTGCAACTGCACATAATCTCTCAGGAACTGGACTTCCTTTTCGATCGGTATCTTATGGTCTCCACATTCGTATAACTGGTACCGCAGCATCTCCGAGAAACGGTGCAGGGCATTCCGCGCTTCGGTGTTATTACGGTCGATCAGGAAATACACGGCGTTCAGTGAATTGAAGAGAAAGTGCGGGTTGATCTGCGATTTCAGCAGGTTCAGTTCTGCTTCTGCCCTTTCCTTTGCCACTTCGGCCATCTGCTTTTGCAATTGCTGGTAATCAACAAACGATTTCAGGGCCATGCCGGCAAGAACCAGGAAGAATTGCGTGACAAAATTGTTGTAGATCTTTTCCTTCATCCCCGACGGTAACCAGTACGCATCATCCTGCATCACCAGCCCCACAAGAAAATATTTCAACGTGCCGGCGACTGCCACTGCGCCGATGAACGACAATGCAAACCACAGGTACTTCCGACGGTAGAGCAGCCGCGGGACCAGCACAAGGTTGGCGAGGTAGATCACCGCTGCGAGGTCTGCCACCTTGATGACCGTTACCCAGAAAGCCTGGGCCGGTGTGCTGTAGTCCTGGAACCTGAGGTACCACCACACCAGGGCGACGCCGACCCAGAAGACCAGGTGCAGCAGCCAGGACCTTGTATGCGAGATACCTTTTAACACGACACAAATAAATCTACTAAAAAGCATCCGTATACCTTCGCTTACACCAACAGGCAGGTTTTCGTGACATGAGGGCGCAATTCATCAAGCCATGCCACCGGGAGATGTAAAACAATTGCCAGGAAGGACTGCCAGCGCCAGCTTTGTAAAAAATCAGCCATGAAAATCATTATGCTCATCAGCGTGATCTGCCTGAACTGGAATGCGTGCACAAACGATTCTCCGCAGATTGCCGCCCTGCAGGCCGGCGGCACGGCAGGTGGCCGCTGCGAAGGATGCGAGGCGATTTACCTGTCGCCGATTCCTTTTGCACAACTCAACTGGGAGGACACGTTGCCGGATTTTAATGAGCCGGGGCCCCGCCTTGTCATTAGTGGTGTGGTGTACAAAAAGGATGGTACCCCGGCAAAAGATGTAGTCATTTACATTTATCACACCAACCAGGAAGGCGTATACCTCAACCGGCACCAGGAAAAAGGCTGGGCCGGGAGGCATGGCTACATCCGCGGATGGGTAAAGTCAGATGAAGCAGGCAGGTACCGCTTTTACACATTGCGCCCTGCACCCTATCCCGGCGGCACGGCGCTCGCACATATACACCCAATTCTCAAGGAGCCCGGGGTGAATGAATATTGGATTGACGAATTCGTTTTTGCCGACGACCCGGCGCTTACGCCTGCTGCCCTGAAGCACCAGCAGGAACGCGGAGGTTCCGGCGTGCTTCGTCCTGTGGAAAAAAATGGCATCCTGTACGCCACACGCGATGTCTACCTGGGGAAAAATATTCCGGGATACCCGCAGTAACGCCGCAAAAAAAGACTGCCCTGAAAATTGGCACAGTATTTCTTATACATCAATGTATTAACTCAGCATATATCGTTAGTATCATAGAAAGCCCGGCAGCGCACCGGGCATTTCTTTTTAATGATCACCTGCATTTCATTTTCGTGATTGCCCGGACAGGTAGTCGATCACGGCAAGGCGGATATCCTCGCGTACACCCAGTGGACCG
>DASUVB010000042.1:0-4968 GCA_036373835.1 Flavisolibacter sp.
ACCGCCGAAGAGCTGAAAGCGTTTGCGCTGAAGGCCGACAAGCAATAACTACACGGACTGAACCGGCTGTTGGATCACACCGAGCTGCCGGCCGATTTTTGTGAATGCCGTGATGGCGGCATCCAGGTGATGTTGTTCATGAGCCGCGCTGAGCTGCACCCTGATGCGCGCCTGTCCCTTGGGTACCACGGGATAAAAGAACCCGATCACGTAGATCCCCTCTTCCAGCAAGGCATCCGCGAACTTTGCAGCGAGCACCGAATCATACAGCATGATGGGGACAATGGGGTGCTCGCCGGGACGGATGTCAAAACCGGCTTCTGTCATCCGGCTGCGGAAATACCGCGTATTCGATTCCAGCTTGTCGCGCAGGTCTGTGGATTGCTCCAGCAGATCAAGTACAGCAATGCTGGCACCGACGATGGAAGGCGCAAGTGTATTTGAAAAAAGGTAAGGTCGGCTGCGCTGGCGCAGGATCTCGATGATCTCTCTGCGGCCGCTGGTAAAGCCACCGGATGCGCCACCGAGTGCCTTGCCGAGCGTGCCGGTAATGATATCAATGCGGCCCATTACATTACGGTATTCATGCGTGCCCCGGCCGTTCTTGCCCAGGAAGCCGGAGGCATGACTTTCATCCACCAGCACGATCGCGTCGTATTTATCGGCCAGGTCGCATATTACGTCCAGTTGTGCAATAGTGCCATCCATGCTGAAGGCGCCGTCAGTAACGATCACGCGGCTGCGTGCACCGGAAGCCTCCTGGAGCTTTGCCTCGAGGTCCTGCATATTGTTATGCTCGTAGCGAAAGCGCTGTGCCTTGCACAACCGCACACCGTCAATGATAGAGGCATGGTTCAGGGCATCGGAAATGATGGCATCCTGCTCGTTGAACAGGGGCTCGAATACGCCGCCGTTCGCGTCAAACGCAGCAACGTATAATATGGTATCCTCGGTACCAAGGAAGTGTGCCAGCTTTTGTTCCAGTTCCTTATGAATATCCTGCGTACCGCAGATAAAGCGCACGGAGCTCATGCCATAGCCATGGCTGTCCAGGTAGCGATGTGCAGCCGCTACCGTCTTCGGATGTGACGATAGCCCCAGGTAGTTGTTTGCACAGAAATTGATCACTGTCCGGCCGTTCACCGTGATCTCGGCACCCTGCGGCGAGGTGATGATCCTTTCCGTTTTATAAAGTCCCGAAGCCCGGATCTCCCCGATCTCACTTTTCAGCCTTTCGACAAATTTCTGGTTCATAAGTACTGTTTGGGCAAAGATACCGAGGCCCGGTTAAACGGCAGAAGGCGGCGACGGTCACTTTTTTTATCATACCTGTAACATTACCGCTGATACCTTCGTCAAACCGTAAATCAACTTTATGAGGAAGGTATTTACCGGCAGGTTATTTATCGTTGGCTTCAGCCTGCTTACCATTATTGCCATCCTTTCCTTTGCTTTTTACCCGGGTGCGGGCGTCTCCGGCGCTGATCGCGATTGCTGCCAGGCCCCCGAACCTTCCGACAGGAACCACATTCTCTGGGATGTTTTATCAGGGCAATTCGCCTCGTCGGTGGATTTCCGGTAATTTTTTTCTTTTGTTGTAACTTTTCCCTTTCATCACCGTTTCACCTGTAATCAGCCGTTGTCACACTGTTTATGACTGAAAAAGAATATAACGAATGCGTGAGCCTGTACGCTGATAATGTGTTCAGGTTCATTGTAAAAAACCTCAGGCACGAGGAAGATGCCCGTGATGTGGTCCAGTCGGCATTCGAAAAGCTGTGGAGGAACCGCGCGGAAGTGGAGGCAGAAAAGAGCAAATCATACCTGTTTACTGTTGCCTACAACCAGATGATCGACCACATCCGCAAGGTGAAGCGGGTATACCTGAAGGAAGAATTCAGGGAGGAAACGCGGATCTACGACAAGCAATCGAATAATGCAAGGGCCATCCTCCAGGAAGCACTGGCCCGCCTGAGCGAAACACAACGGTCGCTGGTAATGCTAAAGGATTATGAAGGCTACAGCTACGATGAAATTGGCCAGATCATGAACCTGAACCCGAGCCAGGTGAAAGTTTACCTGCACCGCGCCCGGCTTCAATTAAAAGAGTACCTGGTAAAAATTGAAAATGTCATTTAACAACAACGATATTAACCAGATCAACCGTAATAATTACGAGGAATTCCTGATCCTGTACATGGACCAGGAACTGTCCGCCGACCAGATGAACATGGTTGACGCCTTCCTGGACAGGCATCCCGATCTGAAAGCTGAATTTGAATTACTCCTGGGCACACGACTGGTTCCGGAAACCGTTTCCTTCAACAAGGAAGCGCTGTTGTCGGACCAGATGAAGATCAATATGCTCGAGGAGGACCTGCTGTTATACGTAGATGATGAATTGCCTGCCGCGCGCCGATCTTCAGTGGAAGCTTCCGTTGCAGCCGATCCTTCGCTGAAAGAGCAGCTTCAGTTGCTGCAACGCACCAAGCTGGATCCCGCAGAGACCATGGTGTTCGCCAATAAGGAAATGCTCTATCGCAGGACGCAGGTGGTGTTCAGGTTCACGGCCATGTTGCGTATCGCAGCTGCTGTGTTGGTGGTATTGTTTATGGGAATTCTTTATTACCTCAATTCCGGCACCACGGATAACAACGGCAACACTACCGCCAATGTCGACAAGCCACGCCAGGTGACGCCAGTCCAGGTACCTCCGCAGGAACCACAGGAATCTCCATCGGTACAGATGGCATCGACAAAGGACTTTGAACAGGAGATTGCACCCTATGTGAGCGGGAAAGGCACTACGAAGAAAACAGTTCAGCAGCAGGATGTGCAGCTGGCATTGATGGTGCAGCCTGATGCTGTTTCACCAAATATCCAGCGGAATACTGCCCCGGTTACGGTTTCCGAAACCGTTAACAATAATGTTGTAACATCTTCAGCACCGGATCGTATCACTGTTATACCTGCTGCTTCAACGGTACCAAATGATGTAGCGGTTACGGGACCCGCTCCGGGAAACAAAGGATCAGTAAAAGGGTTTTTGCGCAAGGCCACGAGACTGATCGAAAAAAGAACCGGTATCGACCCAACGAATGACAAAGAAGAAATCCTGATCGGCGTACTGGCCATCAAACTCAACTAATTTTCAAACACAGAAAAATGAAAAAAATTGTACTTGCAGTAATTGCATTAAGCGGAGCTCTGGGTGTACACGCCCAGGCCGACACGACAGCCGCGGAAAAGGTTGATACCATCAAGGTCGGTGGCATGATCATCATCAAAAAGGGTGATAAGGACAGCGACAAAGATGACAAGACCATCAACATCTCGTCCCGCAGGAAAAGAAAATCATCAGCTGTTTCAACGAATTGGGGCGTGGTGGACCTCGGCTTTGCCAACTTCCACGACCAGACCAATTACAGCTCGGCCGAAACACAGGCTTTTGCTCCCGGCATTAACGAAGACCACATGACACTGCGCACTGCGAAGTCCGTCAATGTGAACATCTGGGCCTTCATGCAACAGGTGAACCTGGTGAAGCACGTGGTTAATTTCAAATGGGGTCTCGGCCTTGAGTTGAACAACTACCGGTTCGACAACGAGCAGGTTCGCTTCCAGAAAAATCCGACGCTGGTTACCCTGGATCCTTCACTGAAAGATTCCGCGAAGAAGAACAAGCTGGCAGTGGATTACATCAGCATGCCGGCGATGATCAACTTCAACTTCACCCCGCGCCGCGAGAAATCGTTTGGACTCAGCGCCGGTATCCAGGCAGGCTACCTGTACTCCGCCCGGCAGAAGTTCAAAATGGAGAACGATGACAAGACCAAGCTCCATGACGATTTTGATCTCAGGAAGTGGAAGATCTCTTATATCGGTGAGCTGAGCCTGGGAATCGTAACGCTGTACGGGTCCTATGCCACACAAAGCATGTGGGAGAAAGGTTTCGATCACACGCCCTACACAGTAGGAATACGCCTCAAGCACTAAAGGAAATTCTTAGCCACCCGTCATACCATCTCCCGCCGGCAAACCCGGCGGGATTTTTGTTGTGTGAAGCGGTCGTTAAAAGATATAAACACCCGAAATAAAACGACCCACCCGTCGTTAAGAACAAAACAGCTAAACCGCTTTCATATGAAAACCGCCATTGTTGTATCATGCCTGCTTGTGGGAAGCAGCCTGGTTCTGAAGGACCGAACCGAAGCCGGGAAAACAATGTCTGTTACTGGTTACAAGACTTCTGCTGCAAAGCGCAGTGCCGCCACCGGGCCGGTTGGCAGCATTCACATCGTTATTGACAAATCGAATTACGAACTGTACGTATATGACTCCAAGGGTTGGTACGCCACCTATCCCGTCGTTTTTGGGAACAGCACCCTGGCCGATAAGCGCATGGAAGGCGACCGCTGTACGCCCGAAGGAAGCTTCCGCATCGTGCACAAGCGCGTGCATGACAAATGGACCCGCTACATGGGCCTGGACTACCCGACGCGTGAAAGTATTGATAAATTCAACCAGCTGAAGAAGCGCGGTGCGATTCCCGCCTCGGCTTCCCCCGGTGGCGGTATCGGTATCCACGGCACTTTTCCACACGAGGACTTCGTGGTGGACCGCTACAAGAACTGGACAAACGGCTGTATCGCGCTCAAGCGCTCGGACGTGGAAGAGCTCTACCGCTATGTGCCCACGGGTACGCCTGTCAGGATCCAGAAATAATCAAAGCAGAAATTTCCGCATGGCCTCGTGCCACTTCCCCGGCGACTGCCGGAGGAAAGAAGTATGTCCCGCCTCGTAAACCACCAGCTTTTTACGCCGCGAAGCCAGGGACCTGTAAACAGACAGGGTCTCAGATGGCTTTACCAGGTGGTCTTTCCTGCCCCACTGAAGAAGAACCGGGCAGGTAATGTCCTTGGCATAAGTGCTGGTGCGGTGACGGAACGCCGGGAAGCCATTTTCAAT
>DASUVB010000043.1:0-2316 GCA_036373835.1 Flavisolibacter sp.
TAGCAGATGGCACATCGGTCAAGGGTTCCTATACACTTGTAGATGGAACCGTTGTGGATGCGGATCAGCGGAATGCCCCGATCGCTGTGGATACCTATTACATTGTCCCCAGCAAATGCACGGAATGCCAGGGCTTCCACGAGGAGCCCCAGTGCGCTTCAGTCTGCCCGGTGGATTGCTGCGTTCCGGACGAAATGTATGTTGAGACCGTTGAAGAATTGCTGGGTAAAAAGGAGCGGCTTCACCTGTAAAGTCGTAACTTAACGTATCCGTAAAATGCAGCATAGCTGCCTCAAGAAACAGGTGATATTTCCTGTAGTAAAAGGTGAGGAAGGAGCTTTCTTCACCTTTCATATTTTAGCAACCGCACGTTTTGCGCCGTGCCGTTGATTTACTTACTTTGAAACATGAAGAAAAAAATTGCGCTGGTTACCGGCGGCTATTCGGGAGAGGCGGTCATATCCTATAAATCAGCAACGACCATTTTCAACCACCTCGACAAGGAGCTGTTCGATGTATACAAAATTGACATCACCGGCGCAGGATGGTTTTATGACGATGGTTCCGGCAACAGGTTCCCGGTTGACAGGAACGATTTTTCCATATCGCCCGACGGAAGAAAGATCACGTTCGACGTAGTTTTTATGGGCATGCATGGAACACCTGGCGAGGATGGCAAGCTCCAGGGATATTTTGACATGCTCGGGCTTCCGTACACCAGCTGCAATGCGGCAACATCCGCGCTCACATTTAATAAGAGATATACTGTGGCTGTTGCCAGCATGGCCGGCATCCCGGTGGCTCATTCAGTGCACCTGTTCAACCATACTGCCATCGACACCGGGCAGATCCTGACTTCACTGAAGCTGCCGTATTTTGTCAAGCCAAACAATGGTGGATCCAGCATCGGCATGAGCAAAGTGGTACAGGCCGCACAACTGCAGGAGGCGCTGGACAAGGCATTCCGTGAGGATGACCAGGTTCTGGTGGAAGAAATGATCTCCGGGAGGGAATTCACAGTTGGTGTTTTCCGGTCGCGCGGTGCCATCAAAGTGCTCCCCGTGACAGAAGTGGTGGCTCACAAGGAATTTTTTGATTTCGAAGCCAAATATGAAGGCAAATCCTCTGAAACGACACCGGCAGATATTCCCGATGTATGGAAGCGGCAACTGGAAGCAGCTGCTACGAAAATCTACCAGGTGTTTAACTGCAATGGCGTCATCCGCATTGATTTTATATATCACCAGGAAGAGGAGCGGCCCTATATGCTGGAGATCAACACCATACCGGGGCAGAGCGATGCCAGCGTAATCCCGCAGCAGGTGCGCGCGCAGGGTTGGACGCTGTCGGATTTCTATACCGGGCTGGTGGAGGAGGCCATCGCTCAAAAAACCGCATCGGTTCCATTAATCAAATCTTAAAGCAGGAACACGGCCGTCCCGGGTATCCACATTTTTATATATTGCAGCCGAAAGAAAAACCTGAATGATCAAATACATCACCAGTAAGCCGCTTTGGGTCAATATCGTGGCAGCGCTGATTCTTGTCCTTATCCTGATTTTCATTTTCTTCCTTTCCCTGAACTGGATCACCAAGCATGGTGATGCGCTCCCTGTTCCTTCCCTCGTTGGCAAAAGCCTGGAAGATGCCGAAAAGATCATAGAGGAGAAGGGATTTGATCTCGTGATCCAGGACTCTGTATTTTATGATTCACTGCCGCCGGGCTTCGTGATCCGCCAGGTGCCGGACCCGGATGCAGTGGTAAAGGTGAACCGCACCATCTATATTACCATCAACCGGTACGTGGCGCCGGATGTTGATATGCCGAATCTTGTCGGCTACACGTTAAGAAATGCCGAGCTGGTGCTTCGTAACCTCGGCCTGCACATTGGAGATACTACATCACGTCCGGATTTTGCCAAGAACGCGATACTGGAACAAAGTTTCAACGGCCGACCGATCGCGCCAGGCGAGAAAATTAAAGTGGGCAGCCGCATCGATTTTGTAGTAGGCAGCGGGCTGGGAACCGAATACATGGCGGTTCCGTATCTCATCGGCAAAACATATGGTGAGGCGCGGGCGATGCTGGATGCTTACGGGCTTACCGGCGTTCCGCTCCCGGACCCCGATGTGACCGACCAGGAAAATGCATTTGTGTACTGGCAGAGCATCAACCCGAAGACAGAAGACGGCGCGCGGGTGCGGATCAGGCAGGGCCAGATGATCGATGTGAAGCTGAGCGTTCAGCCCCCCGTTGTTGAGCCGCAAAAGCAACAGTCACCACCATCTCAGCGAGAACCACAAAAGCAGGAACCA
>DASUVB010000044.1:0-2918 GCA_036373835.1 Flavisolibacter sp.
CCCATGAGCATTCTCCTCAGCGCGAATGCGGAGCAGGGGAACTGCACGGTGACTATCTGCCATTCGCATACCGCCAACCTTGCAGAGATCTGCCGCTCGGCCGACATCATCATTGCCGCGCTGGGCAGACCCGGCTTCATCACGGCCGACATGGTTAAGGAGGGCGCCGTGGTGATCGACGTGGGCATTACCCGCATCGAGGACGACACGCGCAAATCCGGCTTCCGCCTCCAGGGCGATGTGGACTACAACGAAGTAGCGCCGAAGACATCGTTCATCACACCGGTGCCCGGTGGCGTCGGACCGATGACGATCGCAGCTTTGCTCAAGAATACCTTCAAAGCCTGTGCGCTGAAACACTACGATGATGCCCAGGTGGAAAAACTGCAGGGCTGATGCTGATACATGAACCCGTGAATAACATGCACAATCTCTCAGCACATACTGATCCCCTGGCGACGTCAAAGGCTTCATCCCTGCCGGTGATGGAGCATTTTTACACCCTGCAGGGAGAAGGTGCTTACCAGGGAAAAGCGGCATATTTTATCCGCCTCGGAGGCTGTGATGTCGGGTGCACCTGGTGTGATGTGAAGGATAGCTGGGAAACCGGCCGCCATCCGCTGATCCCGATCACTGACCTGGTCCGGTTTGTAAAGGCCACGCCGGCGGAGATCGTTGTGATCACCGGTGGCGAACCACTGATGCATGACCTCACGGTACTGACGCGACAGCTTCATGCAGCCGGCCTGCGGAACCATATTGAAACATCTGGCAGCTCGCCACTGTCCGGTGAACTGGACTGGATCACACTGTCGCCGAAAAAATTCAAGGAACCCCTGCCGGATGTCGTACCGTTCGCACACGAGTTGAAAATCGTGGTTTTTAACAAATCGGACTTCCGCTGGGCCGAAACATGGGCAGCCCGTGTGGCGCCCGGGTGCAGGCTGTACCTGCAGCCGGAGTGGAGCAAGTCGCAGGTAATGATGCCCCTTATCATTGACTACATCAAAGCGCATCCGCAGTGGCAGTTGTCGCTGCAGATCCACAAATTCATCAACGTTCCCTGACATCACCAGCAATTTTAACGCAACCCGGTTGTTAAATATGGTGGTTTACGCCAATCACCCGGCGATCCTTTTTATCTTCATCGGATGAAAAACCTGCATATTTTCCTGGCATTGTCGCTCCTGCTTGTTTCAGCCGCTGCTTTCGGGCAATATGACCCGGAGCGCGTCAACAAAAAGGCGGTGCAGAAATACAACATGGCCATGGAAAAAGCCCAGGACGGCGACCTGAAGGCGGCGCTCGGGCTGTTGCAGGAAGCTGCTGTCATCGATAAGAATTACCTCGAAGCCTACCTGTCACTCGGCGGCGTGTATGGACAACTGAAGAACCGCGAGCAAAGCATCCTGAATTACGAAAAAGCTTTTGCCATCGATTCCAACTTTGCCTCTGATTTCAGGCTGCCGTATTCCATCAACCTGGCAGGCCTTGGACAGTTTGAAAAAGCATTACAGTCCATCGAAGCCCTGCTCGCGCGCCCGAACCTGGGAAGCAACACCCGCAAGGCTGCGGAGTACCGCCGAAATACTTACCTGTTCGCCATAAATTATGCGAAGGAGAAAGGCACCAGTGCCTATGTATTTGCACCCCGCAACATGGGCGATGGCGTCAATTCCGCCGAATCGGAATATTTTCCCACGATGCCCATTGACAGCCGCGAGCTGATCTTCACCCGCAAGCTCAATCACTTTAACGAAGACTTTTTTGGCAGCAGGAAAACGGACGACACCTGGGGAAAGGCCGTACGGCTCAATGGCAGCATCAACACGCCGATGAATGAGGGCGCACAGAACGTTTCGCAGGATGGGAACTGGCTCATCTTCACAGGCTGCAACCGCGAAGACGGTTATGGCAGCTGTGACCTGTATATCTCTTATTTGACAGAAGACGGATGGAGCGAAGCCATGAACCTTGGCAACAGCATCAACACAGACCAGTGGGAATCCCAACCGAGCTTATCGCCCGACAAGAGGGAATTGTATTTCGCCAGCCGCCGTCCCGGCGGATTCGGCGGAAGCGATATTTATGTGTCCACGCTGCAAACGAACGGGCGCTGGAGCCAGCCCCGCAACCTGGGCTCCGGTATCAATACGCCGGGTGATGAATCTTCTCCGTTTATCCATGCCGATAACCAGACTTTATATTTCGCATCCACGGGGCTGCCGGGATATGGCGAAGAGGACCTGTACCTCGTGCGCAGGCAGGCGAACGGCTCGTGGGGTACGCCTGAGAACCTGGGCTATCCCATCAACACCATCAGCCACGAGGGTACGCTGTTCATTGCATCGGATGGCAAAACCGCATACTATGCCAGCGACCGTGCCGATACAAGGGGCGGGCTCGATATCTACACTTTTGAACTGCGTGAGGACATCCGTCCATTCAAGACGCTATGGGTGAAAGGCCGCGTATTCGACAAGAAGACAAAGGCGGGACTGCCCTCTTCTGTTGAGCTGATCGACCTGGCCACCAGCCAGGTGATCTCGAGCGTGCGCACCGACGAAACGGGCAATTACATGATCACGCTGCCCGTTGGAAAGGATTACGCGTTCAATGTGAACCGCAGGAATTACCTGTTCTATTCTGATAATTTCCTGCTGAAAGATAAATCCCCGGATTCCACGTACCAGAAGGATATCCCGCTGCAGCCCATCGAGATCAATGCCAGCGTGGTGCTGCGCAATATTTTCTTTGACTTCGGAAAGTTCGAGCTGCGGCCTGAATCACAGGTGGAGCTGGACAGGGTAGTGCAATTACTTAAGGACAATCCCGCGGTGAAGATCCAGATCGAGGGTCATACGGATAATGTCGGCAATGCAAAGGAAAACCAGCAGCTTTCGGAAAAGCGGTCGCGC
>DASUVB010000045.1:0-4882 GCA_036373835.1 Flavisolibacter sp.
CCAGCGTGTGCCCGGGTGTGTGCAGCACCTCCAGGGTAACATCGCCGAGGCGAAATGTTTCCCCATCAGCTGCAACATGCACATCGAACGACGTTTGCGTATTGGGACCATATACGATGCGGGCACCGGTAGCCTTCGCAAGGTCCAGGTGGCCGCTGACAAAATCAGCGTGGAAGTGTGTTTCGAAAATATAACGGATGGAAGCATTCCTTTCCGAAGCAAGTTGCAGGTACGCGTCGATATCGCGAAGCGGGTCCACTACTGCTGCTTCTCCATTACTTTCGATATAATACGCGGCCTCGCTCAGGCAGCCAGTGTAGAGCTGTTTAACGAACATAAGAAGGTTTGCCGCAAAAATACCGTTGCAGCGGGAAGCTGAAAAATGGCGGGACTTATTTTAGCAAATCATGAACAATGGCATGAACCTGGTCCAGGCGCGCATAATTCACAGAATAATAAATGAATTTGCCATCGCGCACAGTAGATACGAAGCCCGCTTTCCGGAGGATAGCGAGGTGCTGTGAAGCTACGGATTGTTCGAGGCGGAGTTTCACATAGATCTCTGTAACCGTCATTTTGCCATTCTGATGGATCAGTTTCATCATCTGCTGACGAAGCTTGTGATTGATCGCACGTAAAATAAGTGCAGCCTTTTTCAACTGAATGATTTCAATCTTTAATTCAGAAGTCGAATTCATACTTGTTGTTTCGATCATTTCAGTATTCATAACATCACTTGTCATACAAAATTATACATCTATAACGCTCATGCAAATCAAATTGATATAAATCACTAATATTTACAGGGAAGCTTTAACAGACGGGGTATAGAATTCCTTGCCGTACTGTGGCTCTGCATAAGCTGTATCCGCAAAATTATTTGAAGTGAAGTCGCTGAAAGACAGTTGTATCATGTGACGCGCAGTCGCATTTATTTGCGCAAAAGATGCATTTGTGTGGCGGGTGAGTTGTTGAAATTTACGGCTTCCATTGCCGAAAAACGTTATACAATCTTTTTCGAGAGTTTCAGAAAATGAATCAGGATCAAGGATCATATTGCCCGTTTTTCTGATTTCGAGAAGATTCTGGTCAAAAACAGCCGTAAAAACTTCCTGGCGACGGGCGTCGATCATGGGACACAGCAGTCCCCCTGTTTTTTCATCAATGGCCGCTGCCGCCATCATTTTCAACGTCGGAATTGTGATCATCGGAATGCCTAACGCAAAGCAAAGACCTTTCACGGCTGCCATGCCCACGCGCAGGCCCGTGTACGATCCCGGCCCGGCACCCACCGCTATGGCGGATAATTGTTCCATACGGATGTGGTTATCTGCCAGCAACTGCCGGATGGCAGGGTGGAGCCATGCGGCATGATCCTTCATCTCTGGATTGACCAGTTCTTCCAGCAATACCTGGTCGTCAGAGAGGCAGACCGAGGCGCTAGTCACTGCGGTGTCAATGTGGAGAATGTAGCTCACGCCGGCAAATTACTATGAAATCACCGGACAGGCGGGCGTGCGTCATCCCGGGTGTTTCGGATCAGCCCAATGCCTGTAAAGAAAAATATGGCGCCGAGCACTCCGTACACGACCAGTGCCTTGATTTGTTTGCTCGTGCCGGAAGATTCCATGAAGACGATTGCAAAATAGATCAGCCCCCCAATGCCGAGCAGTGTCAGGAGTATTCCGAAGAATCTTTTCAGGTTCATATCAAAACTTTCCTGACAGGTAGCAAAAAAATGGCCAGCATCTACTGCCGCAGGTAACCCGCAATATCGGCGGTGGCCTGCTTCAGGCCGATCTGTTCATTTTCGGCTACCGGGATGACGATGACCGGGCCGGTTGAAGTCTGGGTGGTCTTCGCATAAACGCCTTTCAGCGGGCCCGACATAAAAAAGACACGCTGGGCTGAAACGCTGAAGCGGTATTCGCCGATTTCGCCGGAAGTGGTGATCTTATACCGGGAATCATCAAGGAGCACAATGTCACCCTTTTCCCATTTCTGGTGATTCTTGAGCGTAGTTTCATATTTACCGGCTGGCAGGGTGTTTACCTGCGCATCCGCACATAGGCCGGCATACACGAAAAACACAAGGAGTAGAACTGATTTCATAGGTGTGCTTTAGGTGTAGTAAGGTACGAACTTCCGGTGGTCCTGCAATCGTACTGAACCTATGGAAAATTACCTATGCGGCATGGATTTCCCCTATAAAACCTTGCGGTAAAGTGTGTACAGCACCTTCCTGTCAGGCTCGGTAATGACGGCTTCTTCGCTGGCGAGGAATTTTCTCTTGAATGCCCTGATCGCTGCAACAGAATCCCTGATTTCATAGCCAACCACCCGCAGGGCATGTATATTATTAAAGTCCGCCGGAACTTCCACACCCGTAGTATCGGTCCACCAAACGCCGTAGCCACTGTCGGCAAGCAGCTTCCAGGGGAAATAAACGTTGGGATCCTGCTTGCGCGTGGGGGCAATGTCCGCATGCCCTATGAAATTGGCGGCCGGAATGCCATGGGCACGCTTCAGGTGACCCAGGAGGTCCAGCAGCGTGGTGACCTGTGTTTCCGGGAAGGGCTCAAAGCCATTATTATCGATCTCGATGCCGATGGAGGAGGAATTGATATCTGAATTGTTGCCCCAGCGTCCTGCACCCGCATGCCACGCACGCAGGTAGTCGTTGAGCATATGGTATACACGCCCGTCCTTGCAGATCACGTAATGCGCGCTCACCTGTGTGCGCTCCAGGGTGAAGGTCCGCAGGGTCTGTTCGCAGCTGTTCTGTGCGGTATGATGCAGGATCACGTAATTGGGCTTGCGTAAATTGAAGTTGGTGGTGCCGACCCAACCCGCCGTCGCAAAAGTATCCTCAACCGGGGCGCGTCCGATGGTCTTTGCAAGCTGCTTTGCCTGCTTTTTATAGTGTTTGTTCGTAGAGGCATAAGGTCCGCGGCTGCAATGATAGAACAGGATTGCCGCCGCCAGGAATATTACCAGCTTACCTGCAACTTTCATGTTGCTGAAAATACATCTTTCCCGCTGTCCGTGGTTTGCTTTTTGCGGCATTCATTACATTAAACCAGAGTATGAAAAAGAACATCACGGAAATGAGAGCAGCTATCCTTACTGAAAATGGCTTCGAGGAATCGGAGCTGACGAGTCCCATGCAGGCCCTCCGGCAGAACGGGGTAAAGGTTGACATCGTTTCACCACAAAAAGAAAAAGTCAAAGGATGGAGCCACGGCAACTGGAGCATCGAGCTGCCTGTCGACAAAAGGATTGGAGAAGCCAACCCGGAAGATTATGACATGCTGTTGATTCCCGGGGGTGTCATCAATCCCGACAAGCTGCGACGCGACCCGGCCTGCATCAGTTTTGCGCAACACTTCCTGGAACAGGGCAAACCGCTGGCCGCCATCTGTCATGGTCCGCAGCTGCTGATTGAAACAGGGATGCTGAGCGGGCGCACGCTGACTTCCTTCCAATCGATAAAGACGGACCTGGTAAACGCGGGTGTCAACTGGGTGGATAAAGCAGTGGTTGTGGATAATGGTTTGATCACGAGCCGCAGCCCTGCTGACCTGGACGCGTTCAACAGGAAGATCATCGAAGAGCTGCAGGAGGGCAAACATGCAACTACCGGGCAGTTCACGCAGCATGATCGTTGACGACGGCCGCCGACAGCACAAATGAATCAGCAACCTCCATGGCACCGGCTATGCCCAGGCGCACGAGCCGTACGTGATCCACCGGTATGCTCCCGGTACAGTCACGCTGGCTGAAATCCAGTGCTGTTTCAAAAAAAGATGAAGTCATGGTGTGTTCGGCAATCACCATGACCGGCCTTTTTAATATGACTACCGGTGGGCAGCCGCTGGCAGCCAAAAAGCTGTCGAGGACACCGAGATGGGAAGAGAGTCGTGAAAGTGATCCGGTTTCAAGCAGCTGGATGCAGATGTTTGACGGTGGTCGCACCGTATAATTATTCATCTCTAATGTAAAGGGTGCATGCAGCCTGCAGATATTACGGATCCAGCGGACTACCGTTGCTTCAAACGCCGGCTTCATGCGGATCTCTGCAAATGGCACATAGCCCACAGGCAAGAGTGCATTCCCTGAAAATTCACAGGCGGCAGGACAACGGTCCGGGGAGGGTGACACCACCAGCAGATAAGAACACAGGTCCTGTTCAAATTCTTTTCTTTTTTCAGACAGTGTTGGTTTCATCGTGGAGATCTTCCTGTAAATTTACTAAAAATATTAGTAAATCCAATGCAACATATTCCTGATACGGGTCGGGGAAATCTTTCCCATTCCCACATGGTTACGCAAGCCATCGCCGCGGACCTGAACAGCATTCTGGTTCAGCACAATGGCAGCACATTCTGCCTGCGCGTCAACAGTACCGTGATGAGTGCCGCGGGTATCCGCCAGGGGGATATGGTGATCGCCGACAGGGTGGTCGCGCCTTCCAATGGAAAGATCGTCATTGCCATGATCGGCAACGAACCGGTGATCCGCCGGCTGGAGATCACCAATAACAAAAAATGGCTGGTAGCACCGGGGGCATCGTTGTCGCCGATCGAAATGGACCACGAATACATGAAGATATGGGCTGTTGTAACCTTCGTGATCCACGCCATATGACATGGCGCAGGGTTTGTAGAATAGCACCGTATGCCGGAAGGACCATCGATCGTGATCGCAAAGGAGCTGATGAAACCCTTCAGGGGGAAGAAAGTGCTGGCCGTGGCAGGCAATTCGAAGATCGGGATTGAACGGATTGCGAACCGCAAACTGCTGGCGGTAAAAACGTGGGGCAAGCACCTGCTGTTTGAATTTGCGGGCTTCAGTATCCGCGTGCATTTCCTGATGTTCGGCA
>DASUVB010000046.1:0-5335 GCA_036373835.1 Flavisolibacter sp.
TTTTGGCCTTGCACCGCAGGAGCTGGAAGCGGCCGTCGGTGATCACTTCGTAAAATGTTTCACCGGTGTTTTTATCTATATCCGGATATGTGCACCGGAAAACAAACGTGACGCTGTCCTTTTCCATGTTGAGCTGCATCCGGAATTCCCGTACAGGTTCAACGAACTCCATGATGATCCCATTCTGGAGATAGTAGAGCTGGTTGCTGTAGACGTCAAAGATCAGTGGCACCTGCATTACCTTGTCCGTCTTCCTGAAGCGTACTTCGCCGGGACTCCATACCTGCTGGATGAAGCGCCCCTGCACCGTTTCCTTTTGTTCATCGGGGAGTGTCTGGTAAGCGATCATTCGCTGGCCGGAGTTGCGGTATTCCGCCGCAGTGGGTGACTGGGCCTGTACAAAAACAACAGACAGCACGCCCAGGAACAAGGATACTGATTTTTTCATAACACCCTTTTTCTGAAGTTACGAATTAAAGGCGGTCTGCCGCTTCTTTTGCACGCACCAGGTTCTTGTCGAGACTGTAAGCTTTCTGGTAGTTTTCTTTGGCGTGCTCCCTGTCACCCTTCGCCTCCTGGACTTTTCCGATCCAGTAAAAAGTATCCGCATAAGTGGGGTCTATGGTAAGTCCCAGCTGCAGCACCTTCAGGGCCTCGTCGTACTTTTTCTGGTCGTAGTAAATGATCGCCTTGTTGATGTAGGCATCCAGGAAATTATAGGCCCGCCGTATGGTTTCATCAAAATTCCTGAGTGCTTCAGGGTAATTCGCGATGTTGGAATAATATACCCCCTTGAAAAACCAGGGCTCTGCCATTTGTCCCGTTTTGTCGGCGCGGATCAGGGAATCTGACAGTTTTACGGCTTTGGGGTCCTTCGCCTCGGCGTAAGCAAAGGCCAGCTGGTAAGCGATCTCCGGATCGGAAGGTACCAGCTCATGCGCACGCTCCAGGTATGAAATGGCTTCCAGTTTCTGATCGGTATTGCTGAGGAGCTGCGATTTCAGCGTGAGCGCATCCAGTTGGCCGGGATATTGTTCCAACACGGCATCCAGGATTTTTGCAGCCCGTGCAGTATCTCCATTTTCCTGGTAAGCACGCGCCAGCGTGATCCGTATGGGAAGGCTTCCCGGAAGTTTTTTCCCGGCTTCTTCAAGAAATGGGATCACATCGGTTTTTTTCTGCTCGCGTAAGATTGTTTCGAGCCGGAGGGCATAGGCTTCCGTTGGATCCAGTTTCCAGGCCGTTCGCAGGTCTTTCTCGGCATGCTGCAGGTGATTGTTCTCATACAGCAACGTTCCGCGCCGGTAGTACAGGGCTGCATTTTCCGGGAATTTCCGGATGCTGTCCGTAAGCTCGCTAAAGGGCGGCGCTTCCAGGAAAGCATCCGACGGGGCATCCGGGTTCTTGCAGGAAGCGATAGCTGAAAGAAGCAGCACGCAAAATGAAATCGAACGGATCATGGTCAAAACTATCGAATAGAATGATGTTATGACAGATTTCTGACCTACTGCCAGTGCTCCGTCCGTTAATTTTGAACGGATTTAACACGCCACCATGATGACCTTCCGCCTGTTTGCTCCCGCATTTGTTTTCTTGCTTGCCGGGGCCTTTGTTCCTGCCCATGCACAACATGGAGCATCCGATACGATCTTATACCCCGGAGAAAAGCATTTCAGCAATGTGCGCCAGTTGACCTTTGGCGGCGACAATGCGGAAGCCTACTGGAGCTACGACAGCAAATACCTGGTATTCCAGCGCACAGCCCCCTCGGAGGGCCTTGAGTGCGACCAGATATTCGTAGGCAGGGTACCGGAAAAAGGGAAACCGTTCACATATAAAATGGTCAGCACGGGGAAGGGGCGTACAACGTGTGCGTTCTTTACCCGCGATAACAAGCATGTTGTTTATGCATCTACGCATGAAGCATCGGAGACATGCCCGCCGCCGGTGGATCGTTCGAAATATGGCAACCGCTATATCTGGCCGGTGTACGCGGGTTATGACATTTATAAAGCCGATCTCGACGGCCGCATCGTAAAAAAGCTGACCGATACACCCGGTTATGACGCCGAAGCAACTATCTCTCCCGACGGAAAGAAAATGGTGTTCACGTCCACGCGTAACGGCGACCTGGATCTGTACGTGATGGATCTCAAATCCGGCAAAACCACGCAAATCACTTCCGAGCTTGGGTACGACGGCGGTGCATGGTTCAGCCCCGATGGCAAAAAGATCATCTGGCGCGCCAGCCGCCCGTCAACAGACGCGGAGATTGCCGAATACAAGGAGCTGCTGCGAGAAGGCCTGGTTGCCCCAACACGCATGGAAGTATTTACAGCCAATGCCGACGGATCCGGGATGAAGCAGATCACGGCTTTGGGACAGGCTAACTGGGCGCCGAACTTCATGCCCGACGGCCGCGTCATTTTCTGCAGCAACCACGAACACAAAAGAGGATTCCCTTTTAATATGTACGTAATGAATGCAGATGGAAGCAGCCTGCAGAAGATCAGCCACGACAAGGCTTTCGATGCATTCCCCATGTTCAGTTACGACCGCAGGCGCGTCGTGTTCAGCAGCAACCGCAATAACGGCGGTACGCGGGACACGAATATTTTCATTGCCGACTGGGTGGATTAACGGTTGCTTGTTGCTGGCTTTGTCCGCCGTAGCTTTGCCGCCTTCGTATAACTTTGGCGGCCGGAGAGCGCAGGCGGGTTGCTTGTTGCTGGTTGTCCCGTTACTTTTAACCTTTAACTTTGAACAAACATTTTGTTCACTGGATTGATTTTTGTTACCCTAACCAACGAATATGAAACGCATACTCTTACCCGTTGCCTTGCTGGCATTCCTTGTCCTGCCGGGATGCAAAAAAACTGACATCATCGACGATCTTTTCGGAGCCAATGCGCTGCACAACCGGTCGGTCGGTGCCTCGGCAAATGAATTGCTGAGCGATTCAAAATATACTTCCCTGAAGGTCCAGATCCAGTATATGACAGGCTATGCGCCGGACCCTGCCGCTGTGAGCCACCTTCAGAATTTCCTTTCGGCCTACCTGAACAAGCCGGCCGGCATCTCGGTGGTCACCAGCGAAATTTCGCCCGCTGCAGCGGCAACACTCACAGTAAATGACATCGTGAACATTGAAAACCAGAACAGGTCCGCGTTCACAAGTTCCGGCGAGATCGCACTCTATATTCTATATACAAATGGGCAATACAGTTCGGCCAGTACGCTTGGGGTTGCCTACCGGAATACTTCAGCAGCCCTGTTTGGAAAAACCATTCGCGACAATTCAGGAGGCATCGGGCAGGTGAGCCGTACGAAACTGGAAGCAACGGTGCTGGAGCACGAGGTGTCGCATTTGCTTGGCCTGGTGGACATCGGTTCGCCGATGCAGGTGCCACACAAGGACGCTGCTCACGGCAATCATTGCACGAACAGCAGCTGCCTGATGTATTACACGGCGGAAACAACCGACATCCTCGGACTGTTGCTTACCGGCAATATTCCAGCGCTTGATGTGAATTGTATAAATGACCTGAAGGCAAACGGCGGAAAGTGATCTGACGGTTGGTACAATGAAATGACACGGAATGGTGAGGTCAATTCCGTAGTTTTGAACAAACCAAAATCATTCGACATGGACGCGAACTTGTACCAGGCTTTATTGCATACGCATAGTGTTGGACGCTGGATCATCTTATTACTGCTGATCTTTGCCATTCTGAACAGCCTTATCGCCGGAGGGCGTCCTTTCATCCGTTCTGACAACCGACTCGGCCTGATCCTCACCATAGTTGCTGACCTGATGCTCGTCATAGGTGTTGTCATGTGGTTCCTGGGACCACGCGGCTATAAGATGATACAGGACGCGGGAAATATGAGTGCTGCCATGCGGGACGGGGTTACGCGATTTTACGGGATAGAGCACCTGGCAGGCATGCTGATCGCTATTGTCCTGATCCATATCGGTAAGGCACAGGCGCGTAAAAGTATCAGTGACCGCGCCAAGCACCGCCGCACCATGATATTCTACCTGCTGGCATTACTGATCATCCTTGTGTCGATCCCATGGCCTTTCCGGGACGTAGCGTCGTTCAGTGGCTGGTATTGATGCCGCCGCGCCGGCCCAGTTCTATTACCTCGCAATCTTTTATTTCAGGACCGTCGATCACGAAACGTACGATGGTCCTTATTTTATGCCATCCCTGGTTGCCTGCCGCGCCCGGGTTCATGTACAGGCAGCCGATGGCGTTGTCGTACATGATCCTCAGGATATGTGAATGGCCGCTGATAAACAGCTGCGGGCGATGCAGCTGCAGCTGTCGTTTCGTTTCCGGGTTGTACCGCGGTGGAAAGCCGCCGATATGGCGCATCATTACCCTGACCTCCTCGCACATAAAGACCACCTGTTCAGGATAAACGCCGCGGATGTCTGCTCCATCTATATTGCCATACACGCCGGTTACCTGTTTGCCTGCCCGCGCTTCAAGGGCTGCTGCAATGCCTGCAGAACCAAAATCACCGCAATGCCAGATGGCATCGCAGCTTTCGAAATGGCGGAAAATATTTTCATCCAGGTAATTATGGGTATCTGACAGCAGCCCGATTCTAGTCATTCCTTAAATATAGGAATTAGGATGACGGCAGTTCGACCGCTGCAGCCCCCGCCGCTATGGCGTGAAGACCCAGCCTAACAAGAGTTTCATGTCTGAATGACATTAATCATGGCATCCGTTGAGTAACGTCATCGCAATGTCATATGGCTCGTGATACTTTGCACTCACAAATTTTTTAACACCAAACTCTTTTGTATGAGACGTTTTATTAAGACTCCCTTCCTGATAATCGCCCTGTTTGTGGTAAGTATGGGTTATATCGTTGGATGTAAGCATGATGATGAAATTGTATCCAGCGGCGGACCAAAGATCACACGCGGAACGAATGTTCACCTGCCCGGTAATATGACATCCGGCAACCCTGATGAGTGGAAGTTTGACAAGTCGCACTCCAGCGTACTGTGGGAAACAAACTATGTTGGCGCATCCGGCCTGCTGACCGGAAGGTTCAACCAGTTTGGCGTTGCCAATGTAACCCCGGCGCTGATGACCACTTACAACACCACCAGCCAGCCACTGAAAGACAGTTCCTGGGCTTTCTATGAGAATGAGCCTGAAAAGACTTATTTCAATGGTTATGTGCAGATCAACACTTCCAACACGGGTGAGCCCGGACGTGATGCAGGCTGCAATATCTCAGCTATGGGTACAACAGCCATCGTGGCCGGTACACAGAACCTGACCGTAACCAACCTGGCCAAGATCAAGTC
>DASUVB010000047.1:0-9530 GCA_036373835.1 Flavisolibacter sp.
CATAGGCCTTGCTGTAGTACCGGCTGGTCTCGCAGGGGAGGTCTTCATCGATCGGTGAAAAATCATGCTCCCATTTCTTGTTGTCAATATTAATAATGCCCTTCGTTGTGAACAGCATGGCGTTCCGCCCGTTGCGCGTGGGCATCACGCAGTCGAACATGTCCACGCCCCGCGCAATGCATTCCAGGATGTTCCAGGGCGTGCCGACGCCCATAAGATAGCGCGGCCGGTTCGCGGGAAGGTTTTCACAGCAGAGCTGGCAGATCTCGTACATCACCGGCTCGGGTTCACCAACGCTCAGTCCGCCGATTGCATTGCCTACGGCGTCTTTGGACGCGATATACTCACAGGATTGCCGGCGCAGGTCGTGGTACACCGCACCCTGCACAATGGGAAACAGGTTCTGGGTATGACCATACGGGTCCTGCGTGGTTTGCAGGTGGCTGATGCACCGGTCCAGCCAGCGATGCGTCAGGTGCATGGAATTGGCAGCATATCGGTATTCGGAATCCGCTGCCGGGCATTCGTCGAACGCCATGATGATATCGGCACCGATGGTCCGCTGGATGTCCATGACTTTCTCAGGGGTGAACAGGTGCCGGCTGCCATCGATATGGCTTTGAAACATCACGCCTTCCTCGTTGATCCTGCGGTTGGATGCCAGCGAAAATACCTGGAAGCCCCCGCTGTCGGTAAGGATCGGCCGGTCCCAGTTCATGAACCTGTGCAGTCCGCCGGCAGCTCGCAGGGTTTCGATCCCCGGTCGCAGGTACAAGTGGTAGGTGTTGCCAAGGATGATAAAAGGGTCCACCTGCTCCTTTAGTTGCTGCTGCGAAACCGCCTTTACGCTGCCGATCGTCCCGACGGGCATGAAAACCGGCGTTTCGATAGGCCCGTGATCGGTTGAAATAAGTCCGGCGCGCGCCGCTGATCGCGTATCTGTCTGCAGCAGCTGAAATCCCAGTGGTGGCATGGGTGCAAATTAACTACGGGTTTTCGACTAATTGGCTGTAATGGGTATACAACCGCCTGAATAAATAATTAAGAAATATTTGCTTATATAAAAGCGAAACGTCTTCTTTGCAAAAAATTAATATTATGAGGAGAATTCTTTTCAACAAAATGCTGCTTGCCGGTATGCTGATGCTTACCATGGTAGCGTGCAAAAAAGATGATGATGAAGTGCCTGCCAATGTCATTGAAGATGCCACCGGACTGAAACTTGACCTGACATGGACTTTGACGGACGGTTCCACCGCTACGTCTTTCGTAGATATTGATGTGTATGTTTATCGTTCTTCTGACCTCTCTACTGAAATTGCTTATGGTACACAAACCAGCACTTTCGAGCAGGTTAACCTGACGAATGCCATCCTGACCACTGATGGTGATTACACGGTAACCGTTGATTATTATGACCTGAACAAGAACGGCAACTGGACGCTTACAGTAAACGGGTTGTCCGTATCCAAGCCGTACACAATTGCGAACAGGGCGTTCACAACCGCTGAAGATGGCCAGGAAAAACAAGTCCTGAAGATCAGCAAGAGCGGCAACAAGTATACGTTGACCAACCTGTAAAAAAACTGATCACTGAGAGCCGTTCCGCCAGCCGGAACGGCTTTTTTTTTGAATTTTGGTAAGGGGATTCCATTATTACAGAACGCCCGTTATCTTCGTAAACATGCTTATGAGTTGGGGCCTGGCCATTTTTCTGGCCTTTTGTGCAGTTACGTTGATACAGCTGTTCTATTACCTGTTTTTTTTCAGGCGGGTGGCCTTCTACCAGCCAGCCCCGCGCGAACAACACCAGCAGCACCCGGTGACAGTGGTCATCTGCGCTCGCGACGAGGACGAGAACCTGGCGCGTAACCTGCCTGGTGTACTGGTGCAGGAGTATCCCACCACCCATGAAGTGATCGTCGTGAACGACAACTCGGTTGATGATTCCAAATACATCCTGGCCGAACTGCAAAAAACTTTCCGGAAACTCCAGATCGTTGACCTGACACAGGAAGCCAAGATGATAGCTGGTAAAAAATTCCCGCTTTCCATCGGCATTAAGGAAGCAAAGCACGAGATCGTGCTGCTCACGGATGCTGACTGTGTGCCGGCAACGGAACACTGGCTGATGAAAATGCAGGAAGCCTTTCACAATGGTACGGAGATCGCGCTGGGGTATGGCGCCTACAGCAAGCTGCCCGGCTTCCTGAACAAGGTGATCCGCTTCGAAACCTTTCATACAGCGTTGCAGTATTTCAGCTATGCACTGGCGGGCCGTCCTTACATGGGTGTTGGTCGCAACCTGGCGTATCGCCGCGAGCTGTTCCTCCGCAACAAAGGCTTTTCTTCGATCAACCACATTCCCAGCGGTGACGACGATCTGTTCATCAATAAGGTGGCCAACAGAAACAATACATCGGTTGTAATTGATCCTGCCGCCTTCACCATCTCACGGCCCAAGCGCACCTGGAAAGAATGGATGCGTCAGAAGTACCGCCATTACTCCACCGGTAAATTTTACAAGGGCTCGCATAAATTCCTCCTGGGCCTGTACACCATTACCCTGTTCCTCTTCTACCCGCTGCTGGTGGCTTCACTTATCTTCTTTGACTGGCGGCTGGCACTGGTACCATATGTTGTGCGGCTTGCCACTATTGCCATCATTTGGCGCAAGGCCATGAAGAAGCTGGATGAAGTTGACCTGTTTGGATGGTTCCTTCTGTGGGACGTGTGGTCTTTCATTTATTATCTCATTTTCATTCCTGCCATCTGGCGCAGGCCCCGGAAAACATGGAACTGATCCGATGCGGCCGGCAAACTGCATAGCTTTGCCGACATGGAGATCCTGCTGAAATACTTTTCCGATTTTACGCCCCGCCAGGTGGAGCAATTCAACGCCTTGCAGCAGTTGTATACCGAGTGGAATGTGAAGATCAATGTGATCTCCCGGAAAGACATCGGGAGCCTGTACGAAAAGCACGTGCTTCATTCACTGAGCATCGCGGCCGTTTTTGATTTTCCTCCAAAGACCAGCATTATCGACATCGGTACCGGTGGCGGATTCCCGGGGATCCCCCTTGCCATCTATTTTCCCGAAGTGCAGTTTCACCTGGTGGATAGCATCCGGAAAAAACTTTCCGTTGTGGACGCCGTTGCAAAAGAGATCGGCCTCCAGAATGTAACCACCCAGCACGCACGTGCCGAGGAACTCAGGGGCTCATTATTTGACTTTGCCGTCAGCCGTGCAGTAGCTCCCCTGAAAGACCTGTTGTCGTGGAGTTTCCCATTGCTCAAAAGAACCAGTTTTACCGCGGGAGAGCAGGTATTCCGGTCAGGCCTCGTATGCCTTAAGGGAGGTGACCTGCAAAAGGAGATCGCTGAGAGTGCCACAAAACCGAAGATGATAGCGATCAACACGCTTTTCGATGAACCATATTTCCATGAAAAATTCCTGCTGTACGTACCCGCCCCGGCGAAGGGAAACCGTGTATAACTTCACCGAATTGAGTGCATTTGCAGTATCTTCACAATAGTTGTTTAACTAACTAATTTATGGCCAAAAGACTTATCAGGAAGGTTGCGGTACTGGGAAGCGGCGTGATGGGATCGAGGATCGCCTGTCATTTTGCGGGTGTGGGCGTGCAGGTGTTGCTGCTGGATATAGTGCCGGCGGAAGCTGCTGAATCAACGGATGTGAAGGCACGGAACCGCATTGTGAACGACTCCCTGCAGGCGGCATTGAAAAGCAACCCGTCCCCCGTATACAGCAGGGATGCGGTGAAACGCATTACTACCGGCAACTTCGAGGATAACATGAAAGATATCGCCGACTGCGACTGGATCATTGAAGTTGTTGTGGAACGCCTGGATATAAAGAAGTCCGTTTACGAAAAGGTGGAGCAGTTCCGCAAACCTGGTACGCTCATCACTTCCAATACTTCGGGCATCCCTATCCACATGCTGAGTGAAGGCAGGTCGGAGGATTTCCGCGCACATTTCTGCGGAACGCATTTTTTCAACCCGCCGCGTTACCTGCGCCTGCTGGAAATTATTCCCACACCCGACACCAGTCCGGAAGTGACCGACTTCCTGATGCATTATGGTGACCTGTTCCTGGGCAAAACAACGGTGCTTGCCAAGGATACCCCTGCTTTCATCGCCAACCGCATCGGTGTATTCGGAATGATGGCGATTTTCGAAGCCATCAGCAGCCAGGGGCTGACCATAGACGAAGTGGATGCACTTACCGGTCCGCTCATTGGCCGCCCCAAATCCGCAACCTTCCGTACTGCCGATGTAGTCGGGATCGATACCCTGGTGAAAGTTGCAAAAGGAGTTTACGACAACTGTCCCCGAGACGAAATGCGCCAGGTGTTCCGTGTTCCTGAATGGCTGGAGAAGATGGTTGAAAAAAACTGGCTGGGTGATAAATCAGCCCAGGGGTTTTTCAAAAAAACGAAGGGTGCCGGTGGTGAGAAAGAGATCCTCACCCTCAACCTGCAGACGCTGGAATACCAGCCCAGGCAGAAGCCGAAGTTCGCTTCCGTGGATGCCGCACGCGCAGTAGATGACCTTAAGCAGAGATTGCGCATGCTGGTGGCTGCCCCCGACAGGGCTGGTGAGTTCCTGCGCCGGTTCCACTACGGGTTGTTCTCGTATATCTCACACCGCATTCCCGAGATCAGCGATGAAGTGTACCGCATAGACGACGCGATGATGGCAGGCTTTGGCTGGGAGATCGGCGCTTTTGAAAGCTGGGATGTCCTGGGCGTGGAAAAGACCGTGGCTGCGATGAAAGCAGCTTCCTTCCCCGTGGCACCGTGGGTGGAGGAAATGCTGGCTGCAGGCAACAAATCATTTTACAAAATCGAGAACGGCAGCAGGATGGCTTACGATCCTGCTGCAAAAACATACAAACCCGTACCGGGCAGCAACAGTTTCATGATCATGAGCCATTTCCAGGACCGTGTGCTATGGAAGAATAACAGCTGCAGGGTGTATGACATTGGTGATGACGTGATCGGCCTGCAGTGGAATACGAAAATGGGAACGATGGGTGGTGATGTGCTCGCAGGTGTCAACAAGGCAATTGAAATGGCCGAGAAAGGATACCGTGGGCTGGTCATTGCCAACGAAGGGCCGAACTTCAGCGCGGGTGCCAACGTCGGGATGATCTTCATGTTCGCTGTGGAGCAGGAATACGATGAGCTGGATTTTGCGATACGCGCATTCCAGAATACGATGATGCGTTGCCGTTATTCTTCCGTTCCCGTGGTGGTGGCGCCCCACGGTCTTGCGCTGGGCGGTGCGTGCGAAATGAGCCTGCATGCTGACAAGGTCTGCGCTGCGGCTGAAACTTATACAGGGCTCGTGGAGCTTGGCGTAGGCATCATACCGGGCGGCGGCGGGACCAAGGAATTTGTGCTGCGCGCTTCCGATGAAATGCATCCCGACGAGCCGGAAACTATCACGCTTAAAAACCGCTTTCTCACGATAGCAACCGCAAAGGTGGCAACATCCGCACACGAAGGATTCGAAAATGGCGTGTACAGGCGGGGCCTCGATGAAGTGATCATGAACCAGAACCGCCGGGTGATGGACGCGAAGCGGTCCGTGATCGAATTTTCAGAAAGCGGGTACGTGATGCCTTCACGTCGCAGCGACATCCGCGTGCTGGGAAGAAGCGGGCTGGGTGCCTTGTATGCCGGGATCAATGGCATGTGGCGTGCAGGTTATGCAACCGATCATGATGTTGTAGTAGCGCGCAAACTTGCCTATGTCATGTGCGGCGGCGACCTGAGTGAACAGACACTCGTAACCGAACAATATCTCCTGGACCTGGAGCGGGAAGCATTTCTTTCGCTTACCGGCGAACGCAAAACCCTGGAGCGGATCCAGAGTGTCCTGAAGGGCGGCAAGCCGGTACGCAATTAAACCAATACGATGGGTGCAGCTGAAATTGATGTACAGGAGCGGATCATCTCCATTCACTCACACATCGTGACCTATGGCAATGCCGCCGATGAAGAAGTCACAGAAAGGATCCGCAGTGAAATTGAAATGATGTGGAATGAACCGGCGGCCGCGATCTTTCGCAACGAAACCCATTATCGTGTCGTCTTCCGCATCACTGCCGAATGCCGGAGTAATATCGACCAGATGGACGTACTCCGGAATACGGATCCCGCGCACAACTATTTCCGGATCGAAAAATTTGTCCATGGCGATATCTCGTTTGTTGACGGCCTGGGTTGCAATACCGGTTATTTCAAGCTGGAAAATCTATACGAAGGGTCAACAACTGCAGCCCACGAATACGGGCACACGCTGGGACTGGATCACCCGCGCATCCTGGATATCCGCGGCCAGGGCGTGCCGGGGATCATGTACCCGCGGGGCACGCTGGTGGATGCACCTTACCAGTACGACCCAACAAAGCCGGCAGGCGTTACCGGTGGTACGATGCACCCGCGCTTCCGGAAAGTAACGCAGCACGACATAGACCTGCTGAAGTTAAACCGCATCCGTTTCGAGGAGCGCAGGGCGGTGATCGGTGCCTTTACCAATATTTATCACTGGAATCATGCGGAAATGAATCCCTGATCAGCGCATCAGGTTCCGCACCGCCGACTTTATAGTCGGGAACAGGAACATAAAACCACGGGCCTCGGTCTTTGCCGAACTGACCGTGGTGCTTTTCAATACTTCAACACTCATTTCCCCCAATGCTATTTTGAGCACGGGTACCGGTACACGAACGGCCATCGCTTTGCGGCGACCTTCCCGAATCATGGTGCGTATGAGCTGTTCATTGGTGACGTGCTCGGGGGCGACGGCATTATAAACACCTTCCCAATGCGGATCCTCCATTGCTTCTATGTACATGCGCACCAGGTCGTCAATGTGTATCCAGCTGATCACCTGCTTCCCGGTTCCCAGTATGGTGGCCACTCCCAATTTGAATGGCTTCAAATATTCGCGAAACGCACCTCCTTCCCGCGAAAGGACGATCCCGCCGCGCAGTAAGACAGTGCGCACACTGGTGTCGTGGAGGGCGGCCACTGCACGCTCCCAGTGCTGCACCACATTTGCAAGGTAGTCGTGCGCCGGTGGATCTGATTCTGTAAAAGGCCTCCCCGGTTTTTCGGGATCGGGTCCATAGTAGCCCATAGCCGATGCACTGATGAAAGCGCGCACATGATGAGATGCGGATGTCAAGGCTTTAACCAGCAACTCGCCGCTTTTTACACGACTGTTGAGGATCTCCATTTTTCTTTTGTGACTCCAGCGTGAAGCACCCACGTTGGCGCCGGCAAGATGGATGACATAATCGGCTTTACGCAGCATCTCCTCGTCCATCTGGCCGCGTTCCGGGTCCCATTGCGAATAACGGATGCCCTGTTCGGATTTCTTGGAAGCGTCCCGGGTAAGAATGACCACCCTGTACCCTTTTTTCAAAAGCGCCTCCGTAAGTGCCGTCCCGATCATCCCGGTGCCGCCGGATATCACAACTGTTGCCATAAAACAAAGAAACACGGTTTTGTACTGTGAAAAAACTGTTTTGTGTAATGGAATTCCGATTCCATCCCACACCAGCTACCTTCACTTCAAACAAACGAGAATGAATTCCGTTCTATCCATCAGCAACATCACGAAATTTTACGGGCGTGTGCGCGCACTGCACGACGTCTCGTTCCAGGTTCCGCAGGGAAGCGTATTTGGCATCCTCGGCCCGAACGGTAGCGGGAAGACCACGCTGCTCAGCATCATCCTTGATGTACTGAAAGCCAATAACGGCTCCTTTTTGTGGTTTGGCCAGCCAGGCTCCCCGGAGCAACGCAAAAAGATCGGCTCCCTGCTGGAAACGCCGAACTTCTACCACTACATGTCCGGCGCAGACAACCTGCGGGTTACGCAAAGTATCAGCGGGCGCGGTACGCAGAAGGATATCGATGAGGTATTGCGGAAAGTGAAGCTCTTTGACCGCCGCAGGAGCAGGTTCAGTACTTACAGCCTTGGTATGAAGCAGCGCCTTGCAATTGCTGCCGCGCTGCTGGGAGATCCCGGCGTGCTGGTGCTGGATGAGCCGACCAATGGCCTGGACCCCGTCGGTATTGCGGAGATCCGCGACCTGATCGTGGAGCTGAAGCAGACAGGTCATACGATTATTATGGCCAGCCACCTGCTGGATGAAGTTGAAAAAGTTTGTACACATGTGGCGATCCTGAAAACCGGAACCCTCATCACGACGGGCGATGTGGAAGAGGTGCTGATGGATGAAGATGTGGTGGAGGTATCAGCAACCGATATGACGCGGCTGACGGAAGTGCTGGAACGGTTCGGGGACCATGGCAGGGTCACTACTGTAAACAATACGCTTCATCTGACACTCACAAAAGGTTCGGCGCGCCTCGACGAGATCAACAGGTTCTGCTTTGAAAATGGGATTGTCCTCAATCACCTGCTGCTGAAAAAGAAACGCCTCGAAGCACGCTTTTTTGAATTAACCAACAACTAATTAAACTGATATGGCAACTTTACTGACAACAGAATGGCTGAAAATGCGCAAGTACAGGGCATTCTGGTGGATGACCGGCATCATTGCCCTTTCCTACCCCGGCATCAACTACCTCTTCCACAAGCTGTACAGGGACCTGGCAGGAAAGACCGATCGCACGGGTGCCATGATCCGCAGGCTTGGAAATCCTTATACGTTCCCGGAAGTATGGCATACCGTAGCGTTCTTTTCGTCGTGGTTCATTTTTATTCCATCGATCATCATCATCATGTTCATCACGAATGAGTACACCTATAAAACGCACCGGCAGAACATCATTGACGGCTGGAGCCGCCGGCAGTTCCTGCTCAGCAAGCTCATTGATCTGCTGGTGATCACGTTGCTGGTCTCATTAATGTACATCATCGTTTCACTCGTGATCGGGTATGTCAATACAGGCGATGGCGTCAAAGTGAATGTATGGGAAGGCAGTGAATACATCTTCTATTTTGCATTGCAGACATTCTCCCAGCTTTCCATCGCGTTCCTGATCGCATTCCTGGCACGCAAGGCCTTCATTGCACTCGGCATCTTCCTGTTTTATTTTATCATCCTTGAACCGGTCATCGTAGGCGTGGCCAAGGCAAAGGCCAATGACATCGGCCGTTTTATGCCGCTGGAAATATCTGACCGTATTGTTCCACTGCCTGCGTTCCTTGGGGTGATGGATGAAAAGGCATACAGGCAACAGATGGTCTCCATCGACAATCACATTATTTATACGCTGATCCTCGTGGCGGTCACCTGGGCTGTCTGCTTCTGGATCAACAACCGTCGTGATCTGTGATAAAAAACCCCCGCAGAAACCTGCGGGGGAACAACTAAAAACACAAGCCTTCTTGTGGCGGCTTCATTGGAACGAAAATCAGTTCTGGCGGCGCCTAGTCAGGCTTCTTGCCATCCAGGAATGTATTTATGGTACTGATCTGTGAACCATTCTTACCATCATCCTTCACCGTGTAATTGCTGT
>DASUVB010000048.1:0-5228 GCA_036373835.1 Flavisolibacter sp.
GCGGGAAGCGCGTCCGCCAGAATGCGTTGCTGGCGCCTGCTGCACAGGGTTACATGTGCCGGGCTCCATTCACTGATCGCACCCGGATCTTTTCGGAAAAGCCCGCTGCCGCTGCAGGGCGCATCTACCACCAGCACATCAAAAAAATGCTCCAGCCTGCCGAACGCGGAAGGATCATTACTGGTGACCACTATATTCGGCAACCCCCAGCGGGTAATATTTTCGGCCAGGATCGCCGCTCGATTGCGGATAACCTCATTGCTTACCAACAGCCCTTTCGATGCAAGCGAAAGCATATGGGTTGACTTGCCACCGGGGGCGGCGCTGAGGTCAAGCATGCGCAACGGGTGCGCGGGTTCGACGTGCTGCATCAACGCCTGTTCCAGGAACATACTCGAAGCTTCCTGCACATAGTAACGGCCTGCGTGAAATAAGGGATCGAATGTAAAAGAAGGGCGCCCGGACAGGTAATACCCGTATTGTGACCACGGCACCTGTGATTCTACATTAAAAGCATGATTTGGTGACAACAGGCCGGCAGCGATTTCGCCTGCCGTGTACTTGGCGGGATTGATCCTGACGGAAGTTGCCGCGTTTCCGGCCTCATGTGCCTGCAGGAAAGCGTCTCTTTCAAAGCCGCTGATGCCTTCCAGCGATTCCAGGAACTGCTTGGGTAAAGTCACGCACAAATCTACTGCTCCATTGCCTGTTACAACGTCTTGATTTCCGTAACAAGGTCCTGCAACGCCTTTTTGGCATCGCCAAACAACATGGATGTTTTCGGCTGGTAGAACAGTTCGTTTTCAATCCCGGCATAGCCCGGCTTCATGCTGCGCTTGTTCACGATGACGGTCTTTGCAAGCCCTACATCCAGGATCGGCATGCCGTAAATCGGTGAGGCGGGATTTGTCTTGGCCGCGGGGTTTACCACGTCGTTCGCACCAAGGATCAGCACCACATCTGCCGTCGGGAATTCTTCGTTGGCCTGCTCCATTTCAAGCAGCTTTTCATAGCTCACATCGGCTTCTGCAAGCAGAACGTTCATGTGCCCGGGCATTCTTCCGGCCACCGGGTGAATGGCATATTTCACTTCCACACCTTTTGATTCGAGCAGCTTTTCCAGCTCGCGGCAGGCATGCTGCGCCTGCGCCACGGCCAGACCATAACCCGGTACGATCATCACCTTATTGGCGTAACTCATTACCACTGCCGCGTCGTTCAACGTGATCTCGCGGTGCTGCATCACCTCGCCACTCACTGCCTGTGCCTTGCCTCCTCCGCCGAAGGAGCCGATCAGCACATTTTTCAGCGACCGGTTCATAGCCTTGCACATCAGGATCGTCAGGATCGTACCCGCCGCACCCACAAGGATACCACCGGTCAGGATCACCTTATTGTCGAACAGGATACCACCGCACGCCGCTGACATACCACTCAGGGAATTCAGCAGCGAGATGACCACGGGCATATCGGCACCGCCGATCGGCATCACAAACAAAATACCGTAAACCAGGGACAGCAACAGGACGATATAGAAAATGATCACCCAGGAAAAAGAATCGAGGCTCAGGTTCAGGAAATCGGCACGAACTCCCGTTGTCGGGAGCGCAATGCTGCGAATGGAATAGATCACGTAGGCCGACAACAGGAGCACGCCCACAAGCAGAATCGTGTTCACCGTCTGCTGCCCGCGGAATGCGAAGTCCTTTACCCTCCCGCTTAATTTGCCCCAGGCGACCAGGCTGCCCGAGAAGGTAATGGAACCCAGTATCAGTCCAAGGAACAGGATCACCAGAGTGCCTGAATCCACGGGGATGGGCAGGATGGTGCTCAGCACCTGGTCGTCCGCACCATAGCCAACAGGAATTTCTTCTTTCAGGAATTTGTGATCCGTCAGGTGATGGAATTCAATGATCGAGATCAGCGCGGCACTGGCTCCTCCCAGCCCGTTGAACAGGCTGACCATCTCCGGCATCGCCGTCATTTTCACCTTCCGCGCGGCGATCACACCGATAATAGCGCCGACCAGCAGCGCAGCCATGATCCAGGGATAATTTGAAAGTCCCGCACCCGTTGAAGGATCACGGTAGATGAACAGGGTGCCAATGATCGCCAGCAGCATCCCCGCCCCGGCGATGTTATTTCCACTGCGGGCCGTTGCCGGGTGCGACATTCTTTGCAGACCCACAATGAAGCCTACAACGCTCAGAATATAAAGTACAGGTAAAATAGTTAATCCCATGGGTGGCAGTTTATTGCTTTGGCGATTTCTTTTTCTTGAACATTTCCAGCATACGGTCCGTGACCACGAAGCCGCCCACTACGTTGACAGTCCCGAGTACGACGGCAAAAAAGCCCAGGATGAGCGCAGGATAATTGTCAGCTTCAGCTTTCCCGATCACGATAAGAGCGCCGATAATCACAACACCACTGATGGCATTTGCATTACTCATCAGGGGCGTGTGCAGCACAGCGGGGACCCGGCTGATGATGATAAATCCCAGGAAGATCACGAGGATCAGGATATAGATCATCTGCTCGTTGCCTGACAGCCAGCTCATGATATTGTTCATAATTAGATTTGATTAGAATGTTAGTTATTAATGGCTTTGTCCTTTGCGAAGCCCGGATTAATTCGCACGAACTCTTTCATGCACTACTGAACCTTCGTGTGTGATACAGCTTCCCTTCACCAGGTCGTCCTCCCAGTTCAGCGACACGCCAGCCTCCTTCGATGTGATCAGCTGGAGGAAGTTCATGATGTTCTTTCCGTACAGCTTGCTGGCATCCGACGGCATGGTTGCCGGCAGGTTGCTGTTGCCGATGATGGTAACACCATTGAATTTTACCGTTTCATTATTTTTTGTGAAAGGCGTATTCCCGCCTGTCGCTGCGGCAATGTCGATGATCAGTGAACCGTTGCGCATGTTGCGCAGCATCTCTTCCGTGATCAGGATCGGCGCCTTTTTGCCTGGTATCTGCGCGGTTGTGATGATAATATCCGCCTTCGCCGTGCTCTCCGCGATCTTCTGCTGCTGCTTTTGCTGGTATTCCGCACTCTGCTCCACCGCATACCCGCCTGCTTTTGAAGCATCGGCTGCACCTTCGACTTCCACGAAGCGGGCACCGAGGCTCATTACTTCTTCTTTCACCGCCGGTCTTGTATCAAATACTTCAACTACGGCACCGAGTCGCCGGGCTGTTGCAATGGCCTGCAGGCCTGCCACACCTGCGCCGAGTATCAGCACCTTGGCAGGCGTAATACTGCCTGCGGCGGTCATGAACATCGGGAAGTATCTTGGATATGCATAGGCAGCAAGAATAACAGCTTTATACCCCGAGATATTAGCCTGTGAACTCAAAACGTCCATGGTTTGGGCGCGGGTAGTTCTCGGGAGCATATCGAGGCTGAATACTGTCAGCCCGTTGGCAGCCCATTGCTGCATGAGGCTTTGCTGGAACAGTGGCTGGTAAACGCCGATAAGGATCTTTCCGCTGGCCACCGGGATGGCAGGCGGGTTGATCGCAAGTATGACGTCGGCAGCAGCGGCAATGACATCGGCCGCAGCAATTTCAGCACCTGCCTTAATATAATCGTCATCAGCAGCGGCCGACAATGAACCAGCGTCTTTTTCGACCAGGATGCGGTGACCTTTTTTGGCCAGCTGCGCAACAGCCTCAGGGAGCAGCGAGACCCTTGTTTCACCTTGTGGTTCTTTCAACACACCAACAGTCATGAGTTTTGATTTACGGTGCCGGCCAAGATATACATTTTTCTCATTCAACAACCTGATTAGAATCTCACCATAAAATTTTGCTTTATGCGGAATTCATTCCGGAAAAAAACAAAACCAAGAGCAAAAATATCAACTGTGTATCGCACTTCGGGGTGCTGCCTGATATCGTTCCATGCCCGCTCCATTTCCCGGCTCCAGTGTATGTCATCAAACACCAGGACAGAACCATCTGTTCTTTTATCCAGCAGTTGGTGAAAGTAACGCATTGTAGGTTCGTACCGGTGGTTGCCGTCAATATAGGCGACGTCTACTGTTCTTAATTCTGACAATAATCCCGGGAGCACCTGATCAAAATCACCCGCCACCTGGCGGACATTTTTCAGTCCGAGTGCCTCAAAGTTTTTGCCGGCAAGCCGCGCGATCGACGGGCTTCCTTCGACCGTGATGACCTGGGCTGCGGGTTGCGCCGTTGCCATATACGCGGTGGTAATACCTAGTGAAGTTCCAAATTCGATGATCGTTTGCGGCTGGTAATGACATACCAGCCGGTACAGCACCGATGCATACTTTTCTGGCTTCAGCGCTGTCCGCGCGATCTGCGATACCTGCCGGCGAGCGGAAGCATCAGTTCGGGAACCGGCACCCAGGTCAAGCACGTCGATGAGAGTTTCATCCCGCAACATTTTATACCGAATTTCCTCCACATCCGAAGGTTGCGCATACCCGGCACCGTTATTCAGCACATTGCGGATAAAATCAAATACAAAGGGAGAATGAACACCATGCCCCTTCCTGTTGAGCGCGCGGCGATAGTAAGAGATGTATTTCCCTGCAAGCTGGAGCGTACTGTACACGCTGCTAAAATACAACATGGATGATGGTCACAGTGGCCTGCTCCTGGTCTTGCGCTCCCAGACCTGGAAAGTATGCGAGTAAGCGTTTTTCTCATCAGCGTGGCAAAAACGGCTTTGCACCAGGTTCCATTCCTCGTGTGGAATTTCCGGGAAGAATACGTCCCCCTCGAATTTGTGGTGGATGCGCGTGATGTAGATACGGCCCGCGCGCGGAAAGGAAGAATTGAAAATTTCGGCACCCCCGATGACAAAAATTTCACGGGCGCCAAATTCCGAGGCTTTATCCATCGCTCCCTGGAGTGTATGCACGGCGTGCACGCCTTCGTAATGCCAGTTCTCGTTGCGCGTGATGATAATGCTCTTCCTGCCGGGAAGCGGCCGGCCGATGGAGTCAAATGTTTTTCGTCCCATCAGGATGGGCATGCCCCACGTCTGGTTCTTGAAATATTTGAGGTCATTTGGCAAATGCCACGGAAGCTTGTTATCCTTTCCGATAACATTATTCTCATCTGCGGCAACCAACAGGCTTACGATCATATCATACGGCTACCGGTGCTTTGATGGCGGGATGACACTGGTAATGCTCCAGGCTGAAATCCCCGTACCGGAACCCAAAAATATCCTTTACTTCCGGATT
>DASUVB010000049.1:0-3986 GCA_036373835.1 Flavisolibacter sp.
CATCAATTGTGGGGACTCAGATCACCCATTCCACTTCTCCCACTTCGAAGCGCTCTTCCGTGGAATGCTGCACTACAAGCTGCCCGGCAGGCGTTACGTGGCTGATGGTGGCGTCGAAAACCCTGCTGCCCTTTTTCAGCCGAACCTGTTCGTCGCGCTTGTACAGCATCTCGTGGTACTCCGCCGGGATCTCTCCCGGTGCGCGAAGCAGGTGATTGAATGCTTCTTCGACAACTGAGCACAGCTCGCGGGCCAGTTGCACAGGATCGAAATCGGTGCCGGTGATCTGCTTCAGCGAAACCGCTTTTGTTCCAAGTTCCCCGAAGTTCGTCTGGTTGATATTCAACCCGATCCCGGCGACGGCGAATTTCCAGTCGTTGCCGAGTAAAACGTTCTCTATCAGGATGCCTCCTGCCTTTCTGTCACGCCAGAAGATATCATTGGGCCATTTGATGGTGACGTTGCCGGCGGTGTATTTGTTAAAAAAGCGTGCTGCGGCGATTGCCACGGCCATACTTAATGAGAACAATTGCGAAGATGCCAGGCCCTGGGGTTCCAGTACAACGCTCATGGTGATATTCTGGTCGCGGGCCGACAGCCATGGCCTGTTGCGCTGTCCGCGTCCCCGTGTCTGTTCATGCGTAAACACCACGGTGCCATGCTGTGCCATACCTTCATGTACCAGTCCCATGGCATAGTTGTTGGTGCTATCCACTGTTTGCAGCTCTATAAAAGGTGTACCTACGGGATTAGGCATGACAATTATTAATATTTTTGGACAAAGAAAATCCTATTCAGCAATTGTTACTACCTTAAAGCTGCACTATTTTTTACATTAAAACCGATCTGATATTTGGAACCATTAGACGTATTGACCAGCAGGAAGAAAGGGACGAGCCGGTTGACGAAGAATTCAAAGATTTTTAAAACCATCATAAAAGCCATCCAGGAGAAGAAAGGCGATCACATCATTTCGCTTGATCTCAGGAAAATCCCTGAAGCAGTTGCTGACTTCTTTGTGGTTTGCGAGGCCAACAACCAGCCGCAGATCAGGGCCATTACAGAACACGTTGAGTTACAGGTGAAAAACGTTTGCGGAGAGCTGCCTTATCATTACGAGGGTAAGCAGAAGATGCAATGGGTGCTGATCGACTACGTGAACATAGTGGTACATATTATGATGCCGGAACAACGGCAGTTTTACAAGCTCGAGGAAATGTGGAGTGACGCGCCCCAGGAGGAGCATGGTCCTTAATAGATCGCAGCATTCCACCAAAATTTAATTACTTGCACCACTAAAGAAGAAAGAAGAACAGATGGCACAGGACCCATATAAAAACGATAACAGGAAACTTCCCAAATTCTCGAACCGGCAACCCGAGGGCGAACCACCGCGCAAAGGCCCGCGTTTCAGCATCTACTGGGTGTACGCGATCATTTTTGCTGTGCTGATCGGCTTCCAGCTCTTTGGCGGACCTTTTGCCACCAGCAGCGCCAAGATAGACCAGGGCAAGTTCGAGCAGATGATGACGAAAAACCACGTGGAGAAGTATACGATCGTTTCCAACAGGAACCTGGTCCGTGTCAAGCTCAAGGAATCCGCACTGCCTGAATACCAGGGAAAGATCGCCAAGAACCTCCGCAAGGATGATGAATACCATGCCTCCTTCGAAATTCCCTCCGTGGAGTCCTTCAAGGATGATATGCGTGAATTCTTCCAGAACCACCCCGAAGTGGCCAAGGTCCACGCGGCGGCTGAAAAGGAAACGAATTTCTGGAGCCCGATCCTTCAAACCCTGGTTCCCATCCTCATCTTCATTGGATTGTGGATCCTTCTGATGCGCAAAATGGGTGGTGGTGCCGGTGGCGGCGGCGGACCCGGCGGCATCTTTAACATCGGTAAATCACGGGCAACACTTTTCGATAAGGGCACCAAGGTCAATATCACGTTTGCTGATGTTGCCGGCCTTGATGAAGCAAAGGTGGAGGTCATGGAGATCGTTGACTTCCTGCGAAACCCGAAAAAATATACTTCCCTCGGCGGTAAGATCCCCAAGGGGGCCCTGCTGGTTGGTCCCCCGGGAACGGGTAAGACCCTCCTGGCGAAGGCAATGGCAGGAGAAGCACAGGTGCCTTTCTTCAGCCTGAGTGGTTCCGATTTCGTGGAAATGTTCGTTGGGGTGGGTGCCAGCCGTGTGCGTGACCTGTTCAAGCAGGCACGTGAAAAAGCGCCCTGCGTCATCTTCATCGACGAAATCGATGCCATCGGGCGCGCGAGAGGAAAGAACATGATGATGAGCAACGACGAGCGCGAAAGCACGCTGAACCAACTGCTGGTGGAAATGGACGGATTCGGTACCGATACAGGGATCATCGTGCTGGCAGCCACCAACAGGCCGGACGTACTCGATACGGCGCTGCTGCGCCCCGGGCGATTCGACCGCCAGATCTCCATCGACAAACCAGACGTGAAAGGACGTGAGGCCATTTTCAAAGTGCACCTGAAGCCGATCAAGGTTTCTGAAAAGGTTGACATCCATAAGCTTGCAGAACAAACGCCCGGATTTGCGGGAGCCGACATTGCCAATGTGTGCAACGAAGCCGCGCTGATCGCCGCACGGAAAGGAAAGACCGCCGTGGACATGAGCGATTTCCAGGATGCCGTGGACCGGGTCATCGGCGGCCTTGAAAAGAAGAACAAGATCATTTCACCCGAAGAAAAAAGGATCATTGCCTACCACGAAGCCGGCCATGCCATCTGCGGCTGGTTCCTCGAGCACGCTTACCCGCTGCTGAAGGTGACCATCGTACCCAGGGGTACCGCGGCACTTGGATATGCGCAGTACACGCCTAAAGAGCAATACCTCTATAATACCGACCAGCTGATCGACCAGATCTGCATGACGCTGGGCGGGCGCGCCAGCGAGGAGATCTTCTTTGGAAAGATCTCGACCGGCGCTCAGAATGACCTGCAGCAGATCACACGGATCGCTTATGCAATGGTCACGGTGTACGGAATGAACAACCGTGTGGGCAATATCAGTTTTTACGATCCTCAGCAGGAAAATTCTTTCACAAAGCCCTACTCGGATGAAACAGCACAGATGATCGACGACGAAGTGCGGAAGCTGATCGATAATGCATACGAAAGGACCAAGAAGCTGCTTACCGATAAAAGAGCACAGGTGGAGCTGCTTGCAGAACAGCTGTTGGAAAAGGAAGTGCTGTTCCAGAGCGATGTCGAATCCCTGATCGGTCCGAGGCCGTATGAAGAAAGGAAGCCGTTGGGGGTGGAAGACGACAAGCACCATGAGGGTGGCATCAGCGAAGGCGTTCCTCCTTATGATCCGAATGTCACGAACCAGGCACCTGCTCCAAAATGAACCATTCACCGGCACGGAATAACATCCTGAAAAAAATACGCATGGCGTTGGCACATCCGACGCCATTGCCTTTTCCCGCCAGCGAAGGAAATGAGCCGGTGCTGCAGCCGCAGCAACAGGACCTGGTGGTGGAATTTGCAGAGCAGTTCACTTCCCTGCAGGGCAAGTTTATCTTTTGTGCGGACGAGGATGAATTTGTTACCAGCTTTAACAAGCTATGTTACCAGAATCACTGGACGAAGATCTATTGTGGCGAAGAAAAATGGCGCAGCAAGCTGAATCCGCAGATCACGCATGATGATGTCGGCACCTGTGAAGCTGCGGTCACCAGTTGTGAAGCCCTCGTGGCGAGAACCGGTAGTATGGTGCTGGCTTCTGTTCACCAGGGACGTATCCCATCGGTGTATGCACCGGTTCACATCTGTATCGCCACCACTTCACAATTAGTTTATGATATCAAAGATGCCTTCGTGCAGCTCAAAACGAAATACCGTCAGTTCCTTCCCTCGATGATCACCCTGGCTACTGGTCCCAGCAGGACAGCGGATATTGAAAAGACGCTGGTGGTAGGCGTTCACGGGCCAAAAGAAGTATATTGTTTTG
>DASUVB010000050.1:0-3246 GCA_036373835.1 Flavisolibacter sp.
GCAGAACTGCGATGAATTCGGCATGGGTTCCACCAATGAAAATTCATGCTACGGGCCGGTCCTGAACCCGGTAAATTCGGCGCATGTTGCCGGGGGCTCCTCGGGAGGCAGTGCGGCTGCCGTAGGCGCAGGGCTGTGCATGGCTGCGCTGGGAACGGATACCGGGGGCTCTGTGCGCCTCCCGGCATCTTTCTGCGGGGTTGTTGGTTTCAAACCCGGTTATGGATCCGTATCCCGTCACGGGTTGATCGCATATGCCTCTTCGTTTGACCAGGTGGGCATCCTGGCAACACGGGTGGACGATGTATCCCGCATTTACAACGTTATCTCCGGCAATGATGCTTTTGACGGGACGTGCAACACGGTCGCAGCTCCTGTTGCCGTGCAAAGGCCGCGCATCGCCTGGTTTCCTGAATGGATAGAACACCCTTCAGTTGATCCCGAGATCGCAGCGGCTATGAAGCAACACCTCCTGGAACTGGAAAGCCGGGGTTTCGAGGTTGTGCCCGTTTCCTTTCCCCTGACGGACTACATAGTACCGGCCTATTATGTACTGACGACGGCAGAGGCCTCCTCGAATCTGGCACGATTTGACGGCGTGCGGTTTGGTTCGGCCGGGCCTGCTGAAGGCAAGGACCTTGCCTCTTTTTACAAGGCCAATCGAACAGCAGGGTTCGGTAAGGAGGTCCGCCGGAGGATCATGCTGGGCACTTTTGTGCTGAGCGCCGGTTATTTCGATGCATATTATACAAAGGCACAGCAGGTGCGCGCCATGCTGATCCGGCATATGGACGCGCTGTTCGCTGAGTACCAGTTCATTATCGCACCAACGTCTCCCACAGTAGCATACAAAATACAGGATAATAGCTTAGATCAGCTCGCTTTATATATGGGAGATATTTTTACTGTATATGCCAGCCTCGTCGGTATTCCGGCCATTTCTTTACCAGTTTTTAAACATTCCTGTAACCTTCCTTTTGGTCTTCAGGTCCTCTCCTCTCCTCATAATGAGGTATCTTTGCAACGCTTTTCGCATCAACTGATGCTACAATAAAGGCCAGTAAGATTAGTGCGTTTTGATTCACCCTTTAAACAAAATTTTGTGATGAACAAACTTTTATTGTTAGCCACCAGCCTTATCTGTCTATCCCTGCAGAGCCGTGGTGCAACGAACGAATTCCAACAGACAGCCAAACAAAACCAGGAAGCTTTCAAAGATTCAACCCTTAATGGCATGGCCGACGTGAAGGCCGGGTTCCGCGATCTTTTTGAATCAGCAGATGAAGGGATTAACCTGGAGAAGCTGAATCCCAAGGCGATCAGCTTTGTCCAGGACTATATGGATGAAAATTCCAGCCGTCTTAATGAAATGAAATCATGGGGCAAGCGCCAGTTCGATATGATGAACGCAGTGCTGACCCAGCACGGTATTCCCGTGGAACTGAAGTACCTGGCCGTGATCGAATCAAATCTGAAGTATGATGCCCGTTCATGGGTTGGAGCTGTAGGACCGTGGCAGTTCATGCCCCAGACAGCCAAGGAGCTGGGCCTGGTGGTCAGCAAGAAAAGAGACGACCGTAAAGATTACGTCAAGAGTACCCATGCGGCCGCTAAGTACCTGACAACGCTGTATGGCATGTACAATGACTGGTTACTGGTGATCGCGGCTTATAACTGTGGCCCGGGTAATGTAAATTCTGCTATTCGCAGGAGCGGCAGCCGGAACTTCTGGGAGCTCCAGAATCACCTGCCGGCCGAATCCAGGAACCATGTGAAAAAATTCATCGCCACCCATTATATCATGGAAGGCGCTGGTGGCCTGACGACCCTGACGAAGAAAGAGACTGATAAGCTTCTGATCAACCCGGAGCAGGCTACTGACTCAACGGTAACGGTGATCACTGTGACGGGAAAATACAAGGCTGCTGCAATTGCATCTGCCCTGGGAATGTCACTGAAGGATTTTAATCACCTGAACCCCACTTTTGAAAAGTCACTGGCTTCAAAAGGTTCTTATGACCTTCGCATCCCGAACCAGATGGTAGAGACCTTCGAAGCATCGAAGAACACCATTCTTGAGCAATCGTTGCAGGGTATGCTGGCCATGGCCCGATAACAAACATCAGAATCATCACATTTTTGGAAGTGCTGGCCCCGCCAGCACTTTTTTTATGGCAGCTGCTTTCAGCATGCATTCCTCCCATTCTGCTTCGGCGTTGCTGTAAAACGTAATACCCGAACCCACCTGGTATGAAAGGTACCGCGTCGCGCTGTTGTACATCATGCTTCGTATCACCACGTTGAAGTCAAAATCCCTTCCCGGCATAAAATATCCGACCGATCCCGAAAAGATGCCGCGCGCGGCTGTTTCATAGGTGTCGATCAGCTGCATCACCCGGTGTTTTGGTGCGCCTGTCATGGAACCCATGGGAAAGGTGGCCCGCAGGACGTCGGAAAACCGGGCATCATCCCGCAGGCTTCCGCTGATCGTCGAGATCATCTGGTGCACCTGGGGGAAGGTGTAAATGCCAAAAAGCTCATCTACCTGAACCGACGCATCCGTACAGACCCTGGAAAGATCGTTCCGCACGAGGTCAACGATCATGACATTTTCCGCGCGTTCCTTTTCACTTTCTGAAAGCTTCCTGCGCAGCCCTTCGTCAGCGCGGGGGTCTGCAACATCCCGCTGCATCGTGCCCTTGATCGGCTGCGACAGGATCCGTTTCCCTTCGCGGAACAGGAATCGTTCGGGGCTCGCGCACATCAGCCAGGAATCATGTACACGATAGCACGCAGAGAAGGGGTTCGGAGAAACCCCGGTCAGCTGCAGGTACGTTGACACCGGGTCGATCGATGCATCTTCAGCATAAAATTCCTGGCAGAAATTGATCTCGTAGCAATCACCCCGGTGGATGTGTTGGCGGAGCCGGTTAATTTTTTCCAGGTATTCATCCTTCGTGAGCCTGGGCTGCAGCATTGGTGCGGCAGGCAGGGTCAAATCAGGAATGTTGCGGGATTGTATTGCTGCATAAACAGAATCCGGGTCATCTGCAAAAATGGTCAGCTCATTTTCGCGAAACGTGCAGACAACGCGGGGCACAAAAAAGAAAAATGAAGGAAAGCCCACGCGTTCCCGGTGTCGCGATGGTATGCCGTGTAACGGTTCCTTTAATTCGTAAGAAAGATGACCGAAGATCCAGCCGTCCTGATTCTCCAGGAATATATCCAGGTCCTGTAGGCCAGAGG
>DASUVB010000051.1:0-2665 GCA_036373835.1 Flavisolibacter sp.
ATGGGGGGGTTGCCATTTTCTACCCGAGGTACGTTTAGTCGTATACAATGCTGCTGAATTCTTTGAGAAATATTGAAATCGGAATACGCTTCACTTTGCGTTTCTTGGCGTATTCTTTGCGATCTCTGCGTTACTCAAAAAATTTCCTTTAGTGGTACAGATGTTTGTTCTTTAACGGAAGCGCATTTTCGGAAACCACGCCTAAACGACTCAACACTTAAACGCCTCAACCATTTTCCATTTTACATTTTTACTTTTTCATTACGCTTACACAATCCGCTGGTTGATGGCTTTAGCCACCACTTCTGTCAGCGAGGCTACGTGCAGTTTTTCGTAGATCTTTTTCACGTGCGAGCGCACGGTTTCGTAGCTGATCTCAAGGTCGGACGCGATCATCTTGTAACTAAGGCCATTCACGAGGCAGCTCAAAACTTCCTTCTCGCGCTGGGTCAGGTGATAGTCAGGTGCCTTTTCCGGTACCACGTGCTGCGGGATCTGCTGGAGCTTGTTCAGCACCTTTCGCGCGATGGATGGCGACATGGGCGAACCACCGAATTCCAGCTCGTGTATCGCTTCGATCAATTTTGTGTTCAGGTGATTTTTAAGGATATATCCCGAAGCGCCCGCGCAGATGGAGTCAAAAACACGGTCATCATCCTCGAACACGGTCTGCATCAGGATCTGCACCTGCGGCAGTTCCTTCCGTATTACGCGTACCGCCTCAATGCCATTCATACCAGGCATTTCGATGTCCATCAGGATCACATCGGGGTGGCATTCCTTCACGTCGGCCACGCAGTCGAGCACATGCGAAAAGGATCCCACAACCTCCAGCTGCGGATCGGTCTGCAGCAGCATCCGGATGCTTTCCCGGATGTTGCGGTTATCGTCAAATATGGCAATTCGAAGCGCCATGGTGTAAATATCGTTAATTCAGATGGCGGGCATATACCCTAAAAAGGGGACATGTGAGGCTAAGGTTGAGGTTGAGGTTGAGGTTGAGGCTAAGGCTAAGGTTAAGGTTGAGTCCCAATGCCACAATCTTGGTAAAGCGGCCAGTGGATTTCCCGGTGGTTATCACGAAACAGGAAACTTAAGCCGAATGCTGGTTCCGCGGCCCGCCTGGCTGTCGATCTGCAGGCTGCCCCCCAGCTGCGCTGCACGCAATTGCATGTTCTTCAACCCATTGCCACCCCCAAATACATCGGATGACTTGTAGCCCTCAGAAGTATCCGACACGTTAAAGCCGCGTCCATCGTCTTCCACCGTCATATGCATCCAGCGGTCACGCACCTCGATGGTCGTTGTCACCGATGTTGCGTTCGCATATTTCAGGATGTTATTGATGGCTTCCTTGAAGACAAGGTAGAAGTTCTTTCGCTGGTCCATATCGAGGTTCACCGCATACACAGCCGGCTGCACCTGCAGGGAGAAGCGGATCTGCTGGGTCACCAGCAGGGGCCGGGCAAAAGATTCCATTTTCTGGATGATCACTTCCATATGATCGTTGCGCGGGTTGATGGCCCATACTGTATCGTTCAGCTCCGAGATCATGTCACTCGACGTGCTGCTGATCTTTTCCAGCGTGGATTGCAATTCCGTCTGCCGGTGCTGCGTGTGGTATATGCGCGCCACCTGGCTGTACACGGAAATGCTGCTCAGCGTGGAGCCTACGTTATCGTGAAGGTCCTGTGCAATGCGGTTCCTGATCGACTGGCGCTGCAGGAGCTCATTGATACGATAGCGGTAGATCATGTACGCAATGACCAGGAGCGCCAGTGCCGACAGTGCAATGAACCATCCGCGTTTCCATACGGGCGGGATGATTTCGAGGACTGCAGCTGCATGATCTGCCGGCCACATCCCCGGGGTACGGCTGGCCCTTACCCGGAACGTGTACGATCCTCCCGGCAGGTTGGAATAGCTGACATAGTTCCTTGAAGTCTCAATCCAGTCGTCGTCGAATCCATCCAGCTTGTAGGAATAATACACATCAGCGCCAGGCGCGAAGTAGGGCGCGGCAAATTCAAACGTGATATAGTTCTCCTTCTGCCGCAGGCGGATAGATGGATCATTCAGCAGGTGTCCTTTCGGCTGGTTGAATACACTGAAACCGGTAAGCACTACGTTCGGGATCTCGTGGGATTCCTGTACGGAGTCAGGATGGAAGCGAAGCATGTAGCCGGTGCCGCCCGCGTACAGGTAACCACGGCCGTCACGGAACAGCTTTCCTTTTACACTGCCCGACTTACGAAGATCCGGCAAATGGAATGTTGCATATTGCCTGGTGCGCACATCATAACGGTGCAGGTCACCGTTGCTGATCATCCATACATTTCCCCTGGTATCTGTGCAGATCCCCTCACCAAGGTTGGCGGAGATGACGGGCTGGAACATTTTTTTCCGGGCGTCGAAAAAATGCAAACCGCCGCCATAGGAGCTGATCCAAAGATTACCATTCCCTGCCGGTGCGATATCAAAAACGTGGTTGTTCTGCAATCCATGCGCGGCGTTGAAGTAAGTAATGTAGCCGGAATCGCGGTCCCAGAAGCCGAGTCCTTCTTTGGCCGTCGCCAGCCAGGTGCGCCCAGCCTCGTCCCGGAAAAACCGGCGTACCAGGTTATCGCGGATGTGGAACCTGCTGATGATGTTTGCGGCGGAATCG
>DASUVB010000052.1:0-2014 GCA_036373835.1 Flavisolibacter sp.
AAGCAGTACGGCAGGCAAAGCTGGATTACCTGGCTGATCCAAAGATCAACCCGCGGATGAAGCACCCGTATTTCTGGTCACATATTGTATTTGTTGGAAATTACAGCCGCGCAGAATCGCTGAAGCTGTGGCCATTCCTGGTGGCAGCCGCTGTGTTACTGCTGCTGTTCATCGCTGCAAAGAGCGCTCCCCGGATCCGGCGGCGGTTTACCAGGCTGCGCCGGCGCAAGCGCTCCTATTAATTTTTCCACTGCAACATCTTCAGCTTCCGGATGAGCCGGCGCGGGACATGGTCGTGGTACAGGTGTTCGTCGTCTTCATAGATCGGTCGTAAGTATGCAAGGGATTTATCGTAGTCTTTCTTTTGCAGCCAGGCCATGCCCAGGTAGAATTGCGCATCGGCTGCAAGGGTGCTGTGTTTTTGCGCGTGGATCGCAGCCAGCAGCGGTATCGCACGATCAGGCTGTTTTCCATCGATGTACGCCAGGGCCACCAGGAATGAATCGCGCGCATCAGTGGCCTGTCCTGCCTGCGCGATCACTTCATTGTATTTTCTCCTGCTGTAAGCGCTGGCAACCGGTGTTTCCGTGGTTGCAGCTCCCCGCGTCGCTGAAACTTCATAATTCACAAAGGCATCGCCATAGACTTCTTCGGCATCGAGGCGGTAGAACAGGTAGCCCTGTACCATGGTAAAGATCAGCAGCACGGAAGCTGCTGCCGCCATGGTGTAGCGTACCACGCGCCCGAAGGGCACTACGCTAGCGGGCTTTTTTCCAGGAAGCTCCTTCATCATGTCAGCATGCACGCTGCGTACTGTTGCCACTGTGCCCGCGTGCCGGACCGCTTCTATGGCAAGGGCCATGTCCTGAACCTGCTGGCGCAGCACCTCATCGGCCTGCATTTGGTTTTCGAAGTCCCTTTTTTCCGCGTCCGGCATTTCGCCGTCGAGGTATCGTAAAATATTTTCTTCCGGGTGTAAAGCTTCAGCCATGGAGGATGGTTTTCAATTGTAGATAAAGGTTGTTATTACCGCGTATCAGCTCTTCCAGCTTTTTCATGCACTTGCTTTTTTTATTCCGGACCACCTGCTCATTCTCGTAATGCAGGGTGGCCAGTATTTCTTTCATCGAACGGTTTTCATAATAAAACAGCAGGAGTATCTGGCGGCAGGTATCTCCTATCGCTTCCATTGACTTCATCAGTTCATTATGCACCTCGCGCTGTTCCATAAAGTCAGGTGCCGCTGCTTCGCCGGAACCCGCCAGCTTTTCGTACCGCTGTTCCCGCGCATGGGCACGATCCCGTTTCTTGATCTCGTTCAGCCACATGTTCCTGTTCATGGTATACAAAAAGGTTTTGATGCTGGCCTCACCGCGGAATTTTCCACGCTGCACTACCGAAATGAAGGCGATGATCACTTCCTGGAACATATCCTGCGCATCCTCTGCCCGCCCGCTGTTCTGGACCACGTACCGGCTCACAAAGTCATAATACTCCCGGTACAGGAAGCGTATCGTTTCATCTACCTGCCGGTTGTCCCGGAGGTTGGCAATGACCTCGTCATCCGTCAATGTTCTGGCTTTGTTTACCATTATTTGTAACCTGTAACAGGGGTTTTGTAACCAAACTAATGATAAAAAATATAAGTTGAACAATGGGGGAACAATGGTTGAACAATAGTTGAACGGCGGTTGAACCGTGGTTGAACAATAGTTGAACAATAGTTGAAACGTTGTTGAATGGATTGGGTTGGGTGGCGAGTCGTTCATATCAGGCTTTTGGGGTGTGGGAAAGGCCCGTGCCTGGCCCGGGTTGCCGGAATGTTAAGAATTGGGGCTGGCCGGCCGTTTCTGCCCATGGTGGCCGAAATTTGCAGGTATGAACGTCCTGCTGACCATTCTCGGATTTTTGCGGCGTGTGCTGCTTCCTAAAAAGAGTTGCTGCAAATAATTTACTCCGGGCCTGGCGCACTTCCCATTGGAAACGGAAATGTTGTAATATTGCCGCCCTGCCC
>DASUVB010000053.1:0-2319 GCA_036373835.1 Flavisolibacter sp.
CGTCTCAGGGACCTGGCAGACCGCAGGAACTCGGTGATCATCACGGATGAAAATGTTTTCCGACTGCACCAGCTGCGGTTTAAGGGATGGAACACCATTGCGCTGAAACCAGGGGAAGCCTATAAGGTACAGGCTACGGTGGATAATGTCATCGAACAGCTGCTGGAGATAGGAGCTGACCGCTCGTGGACGCTCATCGGCGCCGGTGGGGGTGTCGTCACCGATATTGCGGGCTATGTCGCATCCGTGTACTTGCGTGGGATCCGCGTGGGCCTCGTGCCGACGACGCTGCTGGCCATGGTGGATGCCGCGATCGGGGGAAAGAATGGCGTGAACCATGGTGGCCTTAAGAACATGGTCGGCACCATCCGGCAGCCCGGGTTTATTCTTTTCGATCATTCATTCCTAAAGACCTTACCGGATGAACAATGGCGCAACGGCTTCGCGGAGATCATCAAGCATGCTGCTGTACTGAACGCCGCCATGTTCCGGAAGCTTGAACAATATGATACCACATTTTACCGGAAACACCCAAAGGATCTCGCGCAACTCGTCTCTTTGAATGTGCTGCTGAAAATGAAAGTGGTAATGGCCGATGAAAAAGAAGCCGGCATGCGCCGGCTGCTGAACTTCGGGCACACGCTGGGACACGCGCTTGAAGCGCAATATGAGCTGGCACATGGGGAAGCGATCAGCATCGGGATGGCGTTTGCTGCCAGTGCCTCAAATCGTGTTAATGGTTTCAGCCAGGAGACGCGGTTAATTTCACTGCTGTTGCAATATGGTCTCCCGGTACATGCCGAATTCGAGCATGAACGCATTGTTGAAGCAATGCTAAGGGATAAAAAGAAAACGAAGGACCAGGTCCACCTTGTACTATTGGAAAAGATCGGCCGTGGTGTGGTCAGCCCGGTTGCGATAAAAGAACTACAGTCATTTTTCACATGAAGATCACTATTTCCCCTTCCGTGATCCATGGCTCCGTAAAGGCACCGCCATCGAAAAGCCTGATGCAGCGGGCATGTGCGGCTGCGCTGATCAGGAAGGGTGATACGGTGCTGCATCATCCTGGTTATTCTGCTGACGACGTGACATCCCTGGAAATTATACAGCAATTGGGGGCGCGCGTAGAAACCCGGGGGACAACCGTATTGATCAGCAGCAAAGGCATCAGCCCAAATACCGACGTGATCGGGTGTGGTGAAAGCGGTCTCGCGCTGCGGATGTTCACTTCGATCGCCGCCGTGTCGCCGGAACCGCTAACCATCACCGGCACCGGGACCCTGTTGTTGCGGCCGCAGCATTTCTTTGATGTCATTTTGCCGAAGCTTGGTGTGGAATGCATTTCAGATAACGGGTACCTCCCGATCCGGGTACGCGGCCCTTTGCAGCCACGCAACATCGAGGTGGACGGTTCCATGTCCTCGCAATTCCTGACAGGACTGCTGATGGCGTATGCGGCTGCCGGTGCTAAGGACGTGACGATAACGGTGCGCGACCTCGCCAGCACGCCCTACATTGCACTCACGCTACAGGTGATGGCCGAGATGGGACTTGCCGTGCCGATCGTCAGCGACTACCGCGAATTTTATTTTCCGCGCACATCCGTTTCATCATTTGACACGAACCGTATCCGGTTCAACGTGGAAGGCGACTGGAGCGCAGCGTCCTTCCTGCTTGTCGCCGGTGCTGTTTCCGGTCATTGCCGGGTGGAAGGACTTGATCTTTTCAGTCGCCAGGCCGACCGTACGGTCATCCAGGTGCTGATGCAGGCAGGCGCAGACATACGCATGTTCGAAAACGCTGTCGAAGTGAGTAAAAGCACATTGAAGCCTTTCAACATCAACGCAACAGACAGCCCCGACCTCTTTCCACCGCTGGTGGCGCTGGCTGCATTCTGCAACGGTACATCGGTCATTGAGGGTGCCGATCGTCTGGTGTTCAAAGAAAGCAACCGGGCGGCATCGCTCGTTTCGGAATTCGGTAAAATGGGGATCACCGTGACCGTGCTGGGAAATACAATGCGCGTGGAAGGCGGCACCGTACACAGCGCGTCGGTCCAGGCGCATAATGACCATCGCATCGCCATGGCGTGCGCGGTTGCGGCGCTGGGCGGAACAGGCGATGTGTTGCTGGAAGGTGCGGAATCGGTTGACAAATCATACCCTGCGTTCTGGGAGGATATGCGTTCACTTCACGCGGCAGTATCTTTGCCGGCATAAAGGACATTATGAATTCGTTCGGCCGCATTTTCCGGGTTTCTGTTTTTGGTGAGTCACATGGCCCGTTCGTTGGTGTGACGATCGACGGTTGTCCCGC
>DASUVB010000054.1:0-2222 GCA_036373835.1 Flavisolibacter sp.
CCCGGATCGTGAAGAAAAAGACCGCGAGAGAAAGGAGATGTTTGAGAAAAACCTGAAGGACGTATATGATGTTGACAAATATCAATCCTTCGAACTGATCGAAGATGGCCGTTATGGTGATTCGGCGTGGCTCAAGTTCAATGAGAAGTTCACGTTGAAAAAAATGATCAGCAAGGCAGGCAAGAACTACGTGGTGGAGGTCGGCAAGATCATCGGTGGCCAGATCAAGCTGGATGCGGACGAAATAAAAAACCGGTACACCGATATCTGGATCCCGTATGCAAGAACCATTGTGAACCAGGTCGAGTTCGCGATTCCTGCCGGCTACACCGTGGAGGGTCTCCCGGAGCTGAACATGAATGTCGACAACGAAAGCGGCGCATTTATCAGCACCGCTGTTGTGGAGGGGGACAAGCTGCTGATAAAAACCACGAAAATTTATAAAAAGGATTTTGACAAGAAGGAAGCCTGGCCCAATTACGTGGCGTTCCTGGAAGCAGCGTATAAGTTCAGCCAGACCAAGATCGTGCTGAAGAAAAAATAGTGCATGGCAAAGTAATGTACGGGTGTCACCAGTGTGGCACCCTTTTTCATGCATGGCATCAAATACCTAATTTGCAATCATGAAACTGTCTATTTACCAGGTTGATGCCTTCGCTGACAAAGTATTCAGTGGGAATCCCGCCGCTGTGATCCCCCTTGACACGTGGCCGGAGGACGACGTGATGCAGAAGATCGCGCTGGAAAACAACCTGAGCGAGACCGCTTTTTATGTTCGCGAGGACGACAGGTTCGCCATCCGATGGTTTACGCCGGCGTTCGAGATCGACCTGTGCGGGCATGCGACTCTGGCCACTGCCTATGTGATCAAAACGTTCCAGGAGCCACACCTCGCGACCATGCATTTTACAACGAGGCAGGCAGGTGATCTAAAGGCTTCCGCGAAGGATGGAAAGTATACGCTGGATTTCCCGGCGCGGATGCCTGTTGCAACGGAAGCACCCGACACCCTGTTGCGTGCTGCGGGGGTGACGGCAGTTGTTGAGATCCTGAAGTCGCGGGATTATTTTATTGTACTTCCGAACGAAGAGGCCGTACGGAACGCGGAACCCGATTTTACGCTGATGCAGGAACTGGATGCTACGGGTGTTATCATCACGGCCAAGGGACACGAGGCGGATGTGGTCTCACGTTGCTTTTATCCCGGTGCCGGTATCCCGGAAGATCCCGTAACCGGATCGGCTCATTGTAACATCGTGCCTTACTGGAGTACGAAGCTCGGAAAGATGAAGCTTCACTGCCGCCAGCTGTCGCCACGGGGTGGTGACCTCCACTGCGAACTGCACGGTGATCGCGTTCTGATGACAGGCGGTTGTGTTCTTTATTTGCAGGGGGAGATCAACGTATGAGCATGACACCACTGCAGCAGCGACGACTGGCACAGGTGCAGTCTGATATCGCGTATTATGAAAAGCAGGTGCAAAAAAAAGGAACCTGGTTTGCCCTGCGCATCTCGTGGATCATCACCATCATCGGTTTTTTCGTGGAATTTGCCTGGGAGTACTTCCAGGAAGATCAGACGCTTGTCACGTTTGTGAATACCTACAAATGGTTCACGATTGTTACGCGCTGGGCTTTCTGGTTTATGATTTTTTATTTCCTTGATGTGAAGGGCAACCGGAAAACGCTTGAAAGGCGCCGGGTGGAACTGGAAACCATCCGTAAAAAATATGGGCTAGTCGAGGAACCTGTCTCTTAACGCGTCGGAAGGCACCATGCATTCAGCTTTCTTTCCAAACCACCGGTACCGGTTGCGTGCAATAAAATCATAAAGTGCATCACGAACAAAACGGGGCAGGATGCGAAAAACCTGCAGTCCCTTCCATAACCCCGGCAGGTGCGCAGCGATCCGAAGCGCAGCTTCTGATTTTTGGAGTGCCCTGCCATTTTCAATAAGAACAAAGGAGTCGGCCCCCGGCATACCTGCAGGGAATTCCTGCAGCAGGCTCCGTCCAGTATCCGACTGCAGTGTTGCGAAACGAAATGTTGCTTTTTTATCGCGGCGTACCAGGAACATCACCGTGGCATTGCAGAAATTGCAGATGCCATCAAATAATATTACGGGGTGTTGTTCCTGCACAAGGTAATTCCCTGGTCGGGGTTTGAAATATGAAGTTGCTTACTGGAGGTTGTGGAACACCTTCTGTACATCATCGTCCTGC
>DASUVB010000055.1:0-3855 GCA_036373835.1 Flavisolibacter sp.
GCATCGGCAAATCCACGGGCACCAAGCTGATCTCGGCATGCGGTAATATCAGGAAGCCGGGCGTGTACGAACTGGAAATGAATATTTCGGTCGAGGAATTTATTTACAGCGATGAATATTGCGGGGGTATGGCCAATGGCAGGCGCCTGAAGGCCTGCATCCCCGGTGGTTCATCGGTCCCGATCGTTCCCGCTAACCTGCTGCTGAAAACGGCAAAAGGAGAAACGCGGATGATGACATACGAGAGCCTGGCCGACGGCGGGTTCGCCACCGGCACGATGATGGGATCGGGTGGCTTCATTGTACTGGACGAAGACCAGTGCGTGGTACGGCATACGCTGTCGCTCGCGCACTTCTACAGCCACGAAAGCTGCGGGCAGTGCTCACCCTGCCGCGAAGGAACGGGATGGATGGAAAAGATCCTGCACAATATTGAATATGGAAAGGGAAAGATGAGCGACATCGACCTGCTGTGGGATATCCAGAGCAAGATCGAGGGCAATACCATCTGCCCGCTCGGCGATGCCGCGGCATGGCCGGTGGCAGCGGCCATCAGGCACTTCCGGGACGAGTTCGAGTGGCACGTGCAACACCCCGACGAGGCCCAGCGAAGAAACTACGGGCTGGCGGGATATGCAGAGCCGATCGGCGTGGCCGTGGGGTAATGGGGAATTGAGAATTGAGAATGGAGAATTGAAATAGTTCTTTGAACCGGTGTACTTACTGTTACGGGCCTAAATCCTGAAAACACAAGTAGTAAATACCATGTTTTTAATTACCACAGACTTTACTGTTGTATTCTAAAAGTATGTGTATGTACACCGAAAATGATTTATCACGTTTAGTGATTAATGAGGCAATCAAGATTCATACGAATCTGGGTCCTGGCTTATTGGAATCTGTTTACGATGAGTGTCTTTGTTATAAGCTGATACAACTTGGACTGCAAATTGAAAGACAGAAGCCAATTCCGTTGGTTTACCAGCAGATTAAACTGGACTGCGGGTTCCGCTGCGATATTTTGGTGAATCGGAAGCTGGTGGTCGAGGTCAAGGCGGTCGATGCGTTAAATGACGTTCATTTTGCCCAGGTGCTGACGTACTTAAAACTGACGGAATCAAAGCTTGCTTTGCTGATCAATTTTAATGTTGTACAGCTGAAAGATGGAATTCGGCGTGTTGTGCGGAATTTGTAGAACATGTTAAACGCAAAGGACGCAAAGCACGCAAAGTTTCGCAAAGACAGATGAGTGCATAGACCAATCAGCTGTTGTGATCATTATCTCAGGGTAATATGAATTGGTTAGCCAAAACGTACGAAGGAATGTTGCACATGAGCGAACGTCCTTTGCGTTTCTTGGCGCTCTTGGCGTTCTTTGCGTTTAAAATAGATGTAATAAAAATTATAAAAACAAACCGTATGAGGTTTGCATACAAATTATAATGGCAGACGAAAAAAAATTATTGAAAGTAACAATTGATAACATCACGGTGGAGGTGGAGCCCGGCACATCGGTGCTGCAGGCTGCGCGGATGATCGGGGGGGACGTGGTGCCGCCCGCCATGTGCTACTACAGCAAGCTGCAGAGCACCGGCGGATATTGCCGCACCTGCCTGGTGAAGGTGGCGCAGGGATCGACAGCCGACCCAAGGCCCATGCCCAAGCTGGTTCCCAGCTGCCGCACCAACGTGATGGACGGCATGGTGGTGGAGAACATTACCAATCCGGCCGTGCTCGAGGCCAGGAAGGGCGTCGTGGAGTTTTTGCTCATCAACCACCCGCTCGATTGCCCCGTGTGCGACCAGGCCGGTGAATGCGACTTGCAGGACCTCAGCTACGCACATGGTGCGGAAGCCACGCGCTATGAATTCAGGCGCCGCACGTTCGAGCGCGTTGACCTGGGAGACCATATCCAGCTGCACATGACGCGCTGTATCCTGTGCTACCGCTGCGTGCATACCGCCAACCAGGTTTGCGGCGAACGTGAACACGGCGTGCTGGATCGCGGCGACCATTCCCAGATCGCCACGTACATTGAAAATTCCCTGGACAGTGAATTCATCGGCAATGTCATTGACGTGTGCCCGGTGGGCGCGCTGACCGACAGGACGTTCCGCTTCAAAAACAGGGTGTGGTTCACCAAGCCGATGGATGCGCACCGCGATTGTCCCACGTGCAAAGGAAAAGTACGCCTGTGGCTGCGCGGCAATGACGTCATGCGCGTGACCGCACGCAAGGACAAGTGGGGAGAGGTTGAGGACTGGATCTGCAATGAATGCCGCTTCGACAAAAAGCAGGTCACCGACTGGGTGATCGAAGGACCCACGAACGTGGACAGGCATTCGGTGATCTCGCAGGGACACTATACCAACACCGTGAAGCCGCATGAGACCTTCAGCGCCATCATGCACGGAGCCGATCCGAAGCTGCTGATGGACATCCGCGAAGTGACCGATGTGAACCTGGTAGACCTTAACGAGATCAACGGGCCGGCTACAAGTGAAACTTTCAATGCGGGCAAGCGACACCCGGTAGCGATGGGCGCAAACCCGACAGACGTGAAAATTGGTGTGGGGCCGAATCCCGAAGGAACGGATTCAACCAACCCGAACACGCCATAACAGATGAATTGAACGACTATGTTACTACAGATTGACTGGTGGATAATATTTGAAAAGGCGATCCTTGTGGCGCTGATCGTTACCATCGCCCTGGTGGTGGCCATGTACAGCACCTGGCTTGAAAGAAAGCTGGCTGCGTGGCTGCAGGACCGCCGGGGTCCCAGCCGTGCCGGTCCGTTCGGGCTGCTGCAGCCTATGGCTGACGGTTTGAAGCTTTTCATGAAGGAAGAGATCATTCCCACGGTGTCGTCGCGTACGCTGTTCATCATGGGCCCGATGCTGGCGATGATCACGGCCCTGATGACGTCCGCCGTCATTCCATGGGGCTGGACGATCGACGTGGCCGGCCGGCAGGTGCCGCTGCAGATCGCTGACATCAACATTGGCATCCTGTATATTTTCGGCGTGGTCAGCCTGGGTGTTTACGGCATCATGATCGGCGGCTGGGCATCAAACAATAAATTCTCACTCATTGCCGCGGTCCGAGGCGCGTCGCAGATGATCTCCTACGAGCTGGCAATGGGACTTTCACTCATCGCCGTTCTGATGGTGGTGGGAGACCTGCGCATGAGCTCCATCGTGGGATACCAGGTTGCCAACGGCTGGAATATCATCGTGCAGCCACTCGGCTTCCTCATCTTTTTCATTTGCGCGCTTGCGGAATGCAACCGCACGCCATTTGACCTGCCGGAAGCGGAGAACGAATTGAACTTCGGGTATCACCAGGAGTATTCATCCATGAAGCTGGGTTTTTACCTGTTCGCGGAATATATTAATATGTTCATCAGCGGCGTGGTGATGGCGACACTGTTCCTGGGCGGCTACGACATCCCGTTTGTGAATGAAGCTTCGTGGGGTGACCACTGGTGGGTGGGACTGATCGGCTTCGCGGTGCTGATGGCCAAGGCCGTGTTCTTCATCTTCCTGTTCATGTGGATCCGCTGGACCATCCCGCGTTTCCGTTATGACCAGCTGATGAACCTGGGATGGAAGGGCCTGCTGCCGATGGCACTGGCAAATATGATCATAACAGCAGTAGTGGTGCTGCTGCTGAACAAACAATAATAAGTAACACACTATAATCGGCTAATTTTGCAGCCGTTCAGAAAGGATTGAGATGCAAGCATTAACAAACAGGAAAAAGCAGGTCGACCGCAAGCCGATGAACATCTGGGAAAAGCTGTACCTCCCCGCGATCTTCAAGGGGATGGCTATCACCTTTTCGCACCTGTTC
>DASUVB010000056.1:0-4148 GCA_036373835.1 Flavisolibacter sp.
TGAGCCACAAGCTGCAGGTTCCTTTCTTCGACCTTGACGAGAAGATCGTTGAACATGAGGGTAAGCCGATCACTTCCATCTTTGCGGAGGAAGGCGAGGAGTATTTCAGGCTGCTGGAAAAAGACGTGCTGCACCTCCTTACCGAAAGCCATGAAACATTCGTGATGGCATGCGGCGGCGGCACACCCTGCTACTTCAATACCATCGACTACCTGAAGAAAAAAGGAACTGTGGTCTGGATCAACTGTTCGGTGGATTGCCTCTACCAGCGCCTCGTGAAGGACAGGGACAGCCGGCCGTTGCTCAGCGAGATCCCGACAGAACAACTGAAATCATTCATCATTAAAAAATTTTCAACCCGGAAGATCTTTTACCAGCAGGCCCACATCATCATCAATGAAGATGAACTGGACCTGGACCGGCTGGTGGAAAGAGTATTCCATTCCTGATCTTATGCAAAAGCTTTTTCTAACCATAGGAATTATCCTGGCAGGGCTCGCAGTAATACTGGGTGCCTTTGGTGCTCACCAGCTCAAAAAAATGGTCGACCCGGAAACGGTTGCGACCTACCAGACCGGCGTGCAATACCAGATGTACCATGCAATAGCCATCATCATCGCCGGCATCCTCGCGGGAAGATTGTCGGGAAGCCTGGTGAACTATGCCGGCCTGCTGTTCCTCGGTGGCGTCGTGCTGTTTTCCGGAAGCCTGTACCTCATCGTCTCCATGCAGGCCATGAGCCGCTCTATTCCGGCGGGCATCGGCATACTGACACCCATCGGCGGGCTGCTGTTTATCGCCGGTTGGGGGATGCTGCTGGCGGCCGTCATCAGGGACTAGATTATTTTCACGGAACTTGCTACAGGCCTGCATTCCATCAGGCAGATTATTATCTTTGTCCGTATGGCTAACAAGCTGAAAAAATCCACGCCTAAAGCAACTGCCGAAAAACCGGAATCCAACGACGCCCCGGAAAAACCATCGGCGGTTGCCGGGAAGCTGAAAACCGATCGAGAGGAGAAGGTTGACCTGAAGAAGCTGGCACGGGACGAGCGCACCCGGAAAATTATCGGAACAGGATCACTCCTGGTATCCGTTTTTCTTTTTTTCGCCTTTGTTTCCTTTTTATTTACCTGGCGTGAAGACATGTCTGAGGCCAGCAAGGGATTTTCTTCGCTGACAGAAACAGCCCCGGTGCATAACCTGCTGGGCAGGCTGGGCGCATATGTTTCCTATAATATCATCCACGGTGGATTCGGGCTTGCTTCGTTTCTTTTCTGCACCTTTTTTTTCGTGGTGGGCATCAACCTGCTGTTCGACCGGAAGATATTCTCCATCGTGCGGAACCTGAAGTACATCACATTTGGACTCCTGATCGCATCGGTGTCGCTCGCATTCTTTATTCCTTCCGGCAATGATTCCTTTAACTGGGGAGGCGAAGTGGGAGAGATGATCAGTAACTGGCTGGTAAACCTGCTCGGCAGCCTGGGAACCGGAGCGCTGCTGATCGTGATCGCGTTCTCTTATCTCATCTGGCAGTTCAATCCTTCTTTCAACCTGCCGCAGCGTAAGACTTCGCCGGTAATGACCGGTGAGGATACGCCTGCTCTGGAGAACGAAGAAGCCCCCGTTGAAGGAGGAGCCAGCATCAACGACCTGTATGCAGCTCCTGCGGCAGAGAAGGGAAATGCGCTGAAAGCGGAAGGCGGGATGATCATCAACATGAATGGCAGCCTGCAGGAGGAGATCCCGCTGAGTATGATCGAAAAGGATGAGCCCGCGGACAACGAACTGACGCAGGACGAACCGATCATAGAAAGGGAGATCGTCGACGACCTGCTGCACCACGATGAACACGTAACAGAACCGGAACTGCCCAGCGTGATAAAAAAGGCCGACGAAAATGACATCGAGCTGGAAATTAAAACCGTAGATGAAAACCCGGAAGGGGACAGTGCCGGAAAGAACTACAGCGACCTGCCTCCGTATGAGCCTACACTGGACCTGCGGGATTACAAATATCCATCCACGGACCTGCTGGAAACACATGGCAGCGAGCGTATCGTGCAGGATGCCGCGGAGCTGGAGGCCAACAAGAACCAGATCATCAATACCCTCAAGAATTACGACATCACGATACAGAAGATCAGCGCGACCGTTGGACCAACAGTGACATTGTATGAGATTGTTCCGGCGGCAGGCGTGCGGATCTCGCGGATCAAGAACCTGGAAGACGATATCGCGCTCAGCCTTGCGGCGCTCGGTATCCGTATCATCGCGCCGATCCCCGGCAAGGGTACCATCGGCATAGAGGTGCCGAATCACAAGAAGACCGTGGTGAGCATGAAGACCCTGCTGTCGTCAGAAAAATTCATTCACAACAGCTTCAGCCTGCCCATTGCGATCGGTAAAAAGATCGATAACGAGAATTTCATCGTGGACCTGACCAGCATGCCGCACCTGCTGATGGCTGGTGCCACGGGTCAGGGTAAATCCGTTGGACTGAATGCCATACTTGTGTCGTTGCTTTACAAAAAGCATCCTTCGCAGCTGAAGTTCGTTTTGATCGATCCGAAGAAAGTTGAGCTGAGCATTTACCGCCATATTGAAAAACATTTTCTCGCCAGGCTGCCGGGTGAGGAAGACGCCATTATCACGGACACAAAAAAAGTGATCAATACACTGAATGCACTGTGTATCGAGATGGATAACCGCTATGACCTGCTCAAGGAAGCCGGCGCTCGGAACATCAAGGAGTATAACGAGAAGTTTGTGAAGCGCCGCCTGAACCCGCAGAAAGGACACCAGTTTCTTCCGTTCATTGTGCTGGTGGTGGATGAATTTGCGGACCTGATCATGACTGCCGGTAAAGAGGTGGAAATGCCGATTGCGCGCCTGGCGCAACTGGCCCGTGCCGTAGGTATTCACCTGATCATCGCCACGCAAAGGCCTTCTGTTAACATTATCACCGGTACCATCAAGGCGAACTTCCCGGCGCGGATCGCGTTCAAGGTTTCGTCCAAAATAGATTCACGCACGATCCTGGATGCAGGCGGTGCCGAGCAGCTGATCGGGAAGGGTGACATGCTAATCTCGTACAATGGAGATATCACGCGCCTGCAGTGTGCCTTTGTGGATACACCCGAAGTTGAAAAGGTGGTGGACTTTATCGCCGAACAACGGGGATATCCGCAGGCTTTCCTACTGCCGGAATATATCGATGAAAAAGACCTGGAGGGAAGGGAATTCGATGCAGCCGACCGCGATCCATTGTTCGAAGATGCAGCACGCCTCATTGTACAGAACCAGGTGGGCTCAACCTCGTTGCTGCAACGCCGTATGAAGCTTGGGTACAACCGGGCCGGCCGGTTGATGGACCAGTTAGAATCTGCCGGTGTTGTGGGCCCCAACCAGGGCAGCAAGGCACGTGAAGTGTTAATAAAAACCGAATCAGAGCTGCAGGATTATCTTGAAAATCTAAGCTAACGTTAAGAAACATTTTCTTTACGTTAAACGGTATCCCGCTTGCCGGTTAACTGGTGTCAACGGGCTATCTTTGTCCAGATTACTCAACTAACCTGAATATCTCATGAAAAAATTCTTTACACTCCTGACAATGTTTGCTTTTACTTCCACGGCGATCGCGCAAACGGCTGCCAGGAACCCTACTGCAAATGATCCTGCCGCCAAGAAGATCCTGGACGCTGTGAGCGTTAAATTCAGGACATTCAAGGCGCCTCAGGCCAGCTTTACATACAAGGTGGAAAATGCACAGGGTAAAGTGCTGTCTACGAAGAAAGGCACAGTCGTCATGAAGGGGAATAAGTACAAGGTGACCATGGATGGATTGCAGATTTTTTCCGACGGCAAGACCGTTTGGAATTACGAGAAGTCAGCCAACGAGGTTACCGTGAACAACGCTGACGGTTCCAGTTCTGCCATGACACCACAGAAAATGTTTACGAATTTCTACGACAAAGATTTCCTGTATAAAATGAATGGCGAAAAGAAGGAAGGTGGCAAGGTGCTGCAGGAAATTGAGCTGACCCCGATCGATAAAACAAGACCGTATCACAAGGTTTATGTGTGGATCGATAAGGCTACAAAGACCATCTACAGCGCCCGGTTCCTTGAAAAAACAGGCGGCC
>DASUVB010000057.1:0-2523 GCA_036373835.1 Flavisolibacter sp.
TGCACTACCGTTCAGCGATACAGTCGCCTCATCGCCTGATACCAGGCCGGACAGAGCTGCTGTACCCGAGAAGGTAGCTGTCGTGTTACCATCGTATACCTTGTTGTTTGCTGTAAGACCAGACACCGTCAGACCCTTCTGGCTTACTGTCAGGTTTGCGGTATTATTACTGGCACCATAGCTTCCATCTCCCGCAAATGATGCTCCTACACCCGTTGCGTATGTTCCCGCATCAATCCCCGCCAGGCTCACAGACGATAAAGTCGCAACACCCGAAGAATTCGTGGTTGCTGACCCTACATTCGTGCCATTTAAGCTAAAAGAAACAGACTTCCCATTTACACCCGACCCGCCGGAAGTAAGCGTGGCGCTCAGGTTGGCTGTACCTCCATAGGTGCCTGACGCCGCTGAAACGGCAAGACTCGTAGCCGCAACGCTGGTCAGAGTAACTACAGGCTGGCCACCTGTTATCGGAATGGCATTGCTGCCGTTGAAATTATACGAATTGTTATCACCCGCCCGTGTCGTGAATTCGTGTGGTCCGGCAGTTCCCGAATTGGTAGCAGTGAATGTAAAACTCACCGCATCATTTGAGGCCAGGCCATTGTTATTAGCACTCAGGAAAATCTCGTGTGTTGCCGCATTATAGCCATTTGTGTAACCAACTCCCGTTCTGAAGCTGAATGGTGAAACCACCGGAGCATTGATGGAACCCGTAACAACCGATGTAAAACCGGTCGGAATTCTTACAACAATGGATCCCAGCGTGGCAGACCCACTTCCGACTGAAAGGTTGGTAACAGTTACTGTATAGGTCACCCCTGTGGCGCTGGTTGCCCCACTCACTGGCGAAATAGTTGCTGAAAACATATCACCATCTGTAAATGTGGTGCTTGCTGTCAGCCCCGAACTTAAACCGGTGGCGGTCAGCAGGAACACTTCGCCCAGGTGATACGACTGGATAATGTAATCACTGTTTGAAATATTTCCTGAGAAATCCGCCGCAGCATATATCACGGTGTTCCCGTGAGATACTTCGGAGTGATCAATCTCCAGCCGCACCAATTCACCCGATTGCCAACCGGTTCCGGAGATGTGCACCGTGTCTCCTGGTAGGTAATCTGCTTTATCGGTAGTGACTGTGGCCACCTGCGTGGTGGTAGACTGTGCAAAAATTGCCGTTGCAGGCAAAAGGGTAATCAGGAACGCGATTACGAGCGAGCATAGTTTTGGCATATAAACCTTACGTTTAAAAAATTAGAGGCAAGGGAATGTCTGCACGATTGTGCGCAGTTAGTTCTACCGAAGGATAATGGGCACCGGCTGGTCAGGCCCTGGCATACAGGAAATGCTAACGTGCGCGTAGCACGTGGCATCTGCCATATACCATCATGGTTTACGATTCAATGATTGAGGAGGAGTTTTCGTAGAATGGATACGTGGAGTGTTTTCAACAGGTGCGGCGACAAATATATGCACGTGATTATCAAAAAACAATACTCCTAAAGAAGTATTTATTAATTTTTTTTTTATTTATTGCAAAGGGGCTGAAAACCAGGTTCAGGAGCCTTCCTTCCCATCCTTGTAATGCCACAGGTGCAGGCACGCATACGTGCGGTACGGCGCCCAGCGCGCGGATATATTCTCCATCTTCCGCCGGAATTCCTTCCTGTCCGCGTCATCCAGCCGGTAGATCTTTTTCATCGCCACCTGTATGCCATAATCATCCGGTGCAAACACATCCTCCCGTCCCAGAGTGAACATCAGCAGCATTTCCACCGTCCATCGCCCCACGCCCTTCACCTGCGTCAACAACTCAATGATCTCCTCGTTTTCCATCTTCTTCAGCTTCCGGTCCTCCAGGCCATGCTCCAGCGCGAATCGCGCCACGTTCCCCACGTATTGCGCTTTCGCGTTGCTCAGCCCAATGGCGCGGAGGGTCTCGAACGGCGTGTCCACGATCTGTTGCGGCGTCGGTTCCTCCCCGCCGTACAGCTCCAGGAAACGTTGATAGATCACCTTCGCCACCTTCGTCGACAACTGCTGGCTCATAATGGATGCACATAGCCGCAGCGGGATATTGCGGTGCGATTCCAGGTGGAATGGTTCGTGCCCATTAATGATCCGGGCCAGTTTTTTGTCTCGCGACAGATGAGAAATGTACTCCATGGCGTGAAGGTAAAAAGAAAGGAGACGGGAGTCGATAGCCAGGAGCCAATAGCCGTGAGCCGTGAGCCGGCTTCGTCCGCCGTAGCCTTGTGCGAAGGCGGGGGACGTGACTCAGTAGCCGCCCTCTTTCTGTTTCTCTTTCTCCGCTTCATAATTCACTGCGAACTGCGAACAGCGAACAGCGAACCGCAAACAGCAAACAGCAAACCTCAAAATACTCCTTTAGGGGAATTGTCCCGCACACAGCGATTGAATAGATTTATAAACCCTTTGAAGCCTGCACCGGGAAAACACCCCATTCAAACTTCAGGCATGAAACAGACAACCATCCTCCGCACGGCGGCATACGCCCTG
>DASUVB010000058.1:0-2954 GCA_036373835.1 Flavisolibacter sp.
ATGATGTCACCAATCTCCAGGTTCGGAATGGCAATCTTCATGGACTTGATATTCATCTTCATGAAGATCGGGCGGTAAATGGCAGGAACATCTTTTTCCTCCTCGATGGCGGTTTTCATATCCACCAGGATCTCGCGCCCGTTGCTTTTGATGATCTTGTATTCGGCGCTGCCGTCCTTTCCCATCGTGACGTAGTAAAAAGTGGAAAAGTTCTCAAGCGAGTGCTTATCCTGCAGCTTGATGCGCTTGTGGATATACTCGTTGATGCGGACCACCGCGGCATTCCGGGAAGAAGCCGGCCTTGTAAACAGGTACTCGGTTTTCTGGCCGATGATCACGGCACTTTCCTCTTTCCATTTATCCGGCACGGCGGATACTTTGAACTCCTCTTCGATCACGGACCCGGTCTGCGGGACCTGTGCCAGCACAGCCAGCGGCATCAAAGCCAGCAGGCCAGTAATAAATCGGCGCATAGTGTGGTTTATTTGGTTAATACAACCTGTTCGTTGTAGAATTTATTGATTTCATGAAGGAAGGCATTCCACTGGCTGAATTCGGACTTCCTGAGAATGGGCTTGTTCACCACGATCGTCTTCCTGTAAATAATTGCCTTTCCGTTACTGGTATAGGATCCTTCGAATGAATACTCAGGGGTTATTTTATTCACGGGCGCCGGCAGGTAGTCCACTTTGTAACCGGCCGGGATCGCGAGCTCTGTCTGCGATGTAATAAAATATTTCTGGCTGAACTCGTAATCATTCTTACGATCGTCGGGAATTTCCATGTCGGCAAATTCCCGTGTCCAGTCCATCACCACGTACACTTCATTGCCGGTGCGGGTCACCTGGTTATTTGCCAGGAAATCAAATGTTACCTGCAGTGGCTTCTGCCGGTCACTGAAATCAGAATTGGTGATCTTCGTCACTTCCAGGTTTTCATCTCCCCGCTTCAGGTAATTCGTTAAGACCTCGTTTTTATTGTCGTTTCGCACCGTAGAATACACACGCTGCATGGTGATCTTCGATTCGCCGTTATACTCAATGGTGGAAGTGCCCGACAGTTTATCTTCCTGTATCGTGATCTTCGTAGAAACAGCCTTCTTGTTGCGTTCCGCCGCGAACTGGGGGATTTTTTCAAGGATGTAATTCCGGCCGTCCTCGATAAGCACCTGCTTCCCCTGGATCCGCTGTGCATAATCATTCAGGGCGATGTAATCTTCAGTCCCGTCGAGATAATATTTTTTACCGTTGATAATGACCGTGCAGATCATATGATTATCAACAGCAAGCGAAGGGAGCGAATAATCGTACGGAAGATCTGATGTACCGATCCACGTGAGGCGTGCGTCGAACCCGGCGATCTTCAGCATTTCCTTCAGCAGGTTGGCCTTGCCCTTGCAGTCGCCGTATTTTTTAGCGTACACATTATGCGCTGCGTCGGGCTTAAAGCCCATGATACCATTTTCGAAAGCGATGTAGCGGATATTGTCCTGTACCCAATAAAATATGCTTTCCACTTTATCCAAGTCATTTTTCTTTCCGCGTGTTAGTTCCTCTACCTTGACACGAAGCGGCTCGGGGTTATTCCCGATCTCGCTGCAGAGGGTGCTGTACCATCCGTACAAATCCTTCACGCTTTCAAAAAGCACCTGGCGCTGACCATTCTCGGTAAAGGCTTTGCTGACGCAGATCACGTGTGGCTGGCTCAGGGCCCTGTTGGGAGCATTCGACTCGCGTTGCGAGGGTGCGAGTGATTTCATGCGGTAAGTGATCCTGGTTATGTCTCCCACCTTTTCGGTCGACTTTTCCACCTGTTGCCCGGCGAAATTGAATTCCTTCAGGTCCGCTTCCATCCACGAAGGAATGTTGAACTGCACCTGACGTTCGATCACAGGAAAGTAGTGGTCGAAATAAAAGGACGTGAGGTACTTGATATCACGGTAATTGTTTTGAAAGGAATATGTAAATGCCTTGCCTTTTTCTGCCAGCGGCATCCTGAGCACGCAGATCTTGAGATCACTGTGAAAGATATTTTCTTCACGGTAAGGCTGGCAAAGCTTTTCAAATTTCACATCCTTCTGATCCGGGCCAACTACTTTCAGGTTGTCGACTGAAATTTCATCGTGGTAAAAAATTGCATCCTCGTATTTCAGGTAGTCCTTCAGCGGTACCAGCACAACTTCTTCCCGAACAGAAGCACGTACCCTGCTTTCTCCCGGCTTCGCTGCCGGGTTCAGGGTAAAGTCAACTACTTCCCTGTACGTTTTGGCTACGACTTCGGCTTTGGGAAACTGCTTTTTCCATTCGCTCACATTGGATGTGAAATCAGTTTGTGTAAATGCGGGAAGCGTGACGGCAGAGCAGCAAAGGGCCAGGAAAACACCCAGGGCACATTTCTTCTTCATTACCAGATAGTTTGGATATCCGGCAAAATAAATTTTTCTTATAATATAACAAAATACAGGGGTTAACCCTTATTCTGCCATCATGCCCCGTATGACCGATTCGATTTCTTCGGCGTTCGGCTTGCTGAAATAATCACCGTCACTGCCGTAGGAAGGTCGGTGCGCTTTCGCGGTAATGGTGCGGGGAGCAACGTCCAGCCAGCGATACCCGCCCTGGGCTTCCATCACCTGGCTGAACATGAATGAAGCGGCGCCGCCGGGCACATCTTCGTCCACGAAAACGATACGGTTTGTTTTTTTGAGTGACTCAAGGATGCGCTGTTCCAGGTCGAAGGGCAACAGTGTCTGCACGTCCACCACTTCGCAACTGATTCCATCCTGCTCAAGATATTTTACCGCATCCATCACCACGCGCAGCGTGGAGCCGTAAGTAACGATCGTTACATCGGAACCTTCTTTGACAATTTCCGGTATGCCGAGCGGCACGGTATACTCCAACAGATTTTCCGGCAGGCGTTCCTTGAGCCGGTATCCGTTCAGGCATTCCACG
>DASUVB010000059.1:0-6132 GCA_036373835.1 Flavisolibacter sp.
GTTGAACAATAGTTGAACAATAGTTGAACAATAGTTGAGAGGGTGGTAGTGGGACGGCGGGTTAACCACATATTTGCGTTGTTTTTACGCTTGCATTTGGGTAATAAAACATTTCAGAATTCTTATAAAATAGTTTAATTACTTCCTGAAATGAGATCATGGAAGGTTACCTGTTTTCTTTTGAGAAACTGGAAGTATGGAAGGCTTCCAGGACAATTGCCGGAGTCATCTACAGATTGGTAAAAAAATTCCCGGAAGAAGAGAAATTTGGACTTGCAATCCAAATGAGAAGGGCGGTTGTTTCAGTTTGCGCAAATATTGCTGAGGGCAGCACCCGCAGTAGTTCAAAGGATCAGGCGCACTTTACTACCATTGCTTACGGAAGTTTGATCGAGTTATTAAATCACCTTTTGATTTCAAGAGAATTAGGATATATCTGTGATGAGGACGTGGATCTGATTCGCCCCCTTGTGCAGGACCTTTCGGTAAGGCTTTCAAATCTTAGAAAAACGCAATTGGCCGGGAAGTCAACAAATCCTGGTCTCAAGACATACCAATAAACAATTGTTCAACAATTGTTCAACCATCGTTAAACCACGTTAAACCTCCATTCACCTACCGTTAAACAATTGATTGGTCATAGAAATGGCAACTTCTCATAAAAATATAGTTATTACCGGAGGTGCCGGCTTCATCGGCTCGCACGTAGTTCGGCTGTTTGTTAACAAGTACCCGGATTATCGCGTCATCAATCTTGATGCACTGACGTACGCGGGCAACCTGGAGAACCTGAAGGATGTGGAGGATGCTTCGAATTACGTTTTTGAAAAAGTGAATATCCTGGATACGAAAGAGCTTGACCGGGTTTTTCAACAATATAATCCCGAGGGGGTCATTCACCTGGCTGCTGAGTCGCACGTCGACCGCTCCATCTTATCGCCGCTGGATTTTGTGTACACGAATGTAGTTGGTACTGTGAACCTGCTGAACGCTGCAAAAAAACTGTGGCTGGATGGCGGAGGTGAAAAACGGGGCGTGAACTCAGATTCTCAGCAATCCAATTCACCGGCCAGGCGCTTCCACCACGTGTCAACGGATGAAGTGTATGGCGCACTGGGAGATACCGGGCTATTTACAGAAGAAACACCTTACGATCCGCATTCACCTTATTCTGCTTCAAAGGCTTCGTCCGATCATTTCGTGCGTGCTTACGCCGACACGTATGGCCTCCCGGTTGTCATTACCAATTGTTCCAACAATTACGGGCCCTATCATTTTCCCGAGAAGCTCATCCCTCTTTTTATCAATAACATTATTCATAAAAAACCTTTGCCGGTTTACGGCGATGGCCTGTACACGCGCGACTGGCTGTACGTGAAAGACCACGCGATCGCCATCGACCTCGTGTTCCATAAAGGCCGCCAGGGTGAAAGCTATAATGTGGGTGGATTCAATGAATGGAAAAACATTGACCTCGTGAAGCTCCTCTGCCGGCAAATGGATGAAAAACTGGGCAGGACACCGGGCGAAAGCGAACAACTCATCACATACGTAAAGGACCGTCCCGGACACGACCGGCGCTATGCCATCGATGCGTCCAAAATCAACAGGGAGCTGGGCTGGAAACCCAGTGTCACCTTTGAAGAAGGATTATCGGAGACGATTGACTGGTACCTGCAGAACGGCGAATGGCTGAAGCATGTAACAAGCGGGGAGTACCAGGGGTATTATGAGAGGCAGTACGAGATGTAAGGTTGAGGTTGAGGTTGAGGTTGAGGTTGAGGTTGAGGTACAAGGAGATCAGGAATGTCCTATATTGATTTTACAGAGATGCCTGTATGGCAGGATGCGAACAAGGTGATTCTTCAGGTCTATTCCGTGTGTTCCGGTTTGCCCAAATCTGAGGACTATGCGCTTTCATCGCAGCTCAAGCGTGCAGCGCTAAGTATTGCTGCCAATATTGCTGAAGCATTCGGCAGAACTCATACAAAAGATAAAGTCAATTTTTACACATACGCAAGAGGGTCGGTTTTTGAAGTCAGAAATCATTTGATTATAGGAAGAGACCTGTCATTTCTAAACGAGTCAGATGTTAACCGCATCGACCTTTTATGCAGGGAGATTATTTTTTCTTTGAATAAAATCATTAAAGGGTTGCTCTCAACCTAAACCTCAACCTAAACCTCAACCTCAAATGAAAGGTATCATACTCGCCGGCGGCTCCGGCACCAGGCTTTACCCCATTACAAAGGCCATCTCCAAACAGCTGATGCCCATTTATGACAAGCCCATGATCTATTACCCGCTGTCGTTGCTGATGATGGCAGGGATCAGGGAGGTTTTGATCATTACAACGCCGGAGGATAATGCCTCCTTCAAAAGACTCCTCGGCGATGGGAGCCACCTCGGGTGTTCGTTCCGCTATGCCATCCAGGAGGTGCCAAACGGGCTGGCACAGGCATTTGTTATCGGCGCCGATTTTATCGGGAAAGAAAAGGTAGCGCTGGTGCTGGGCGACAACATCTTTTACGGCTCGCGCCTCGGGCGGCAGCTCCAGGACCTGAATGATGTGGAGGGCGGCTATGTTTTTGCATATGAAGTGTCCGACCCCGAGCGGTATGGCGTTGTGGAATTTGACGCGAACAACCAGGTGATATCGATCGAGGAGAAGCCGGCAGCGCCGCGTTCCAATTACGCGGTACCCGGCCTGTACTTTTATGACAACCGCGTGGTGCAGATCGCCAGGGACCTGGAACCTTCGGCCCGGGGGGAATACGAGATCACTGATGTGAACAGGGCTTACCTGGCAATGGGCGACCTCCACGTGTCCATTCTGGATCGTGGTACGGCATGGCTGGACACCGGCACCTTCGAGTCTCTGAGTGACGCCAGTGAATTCGTGCGTGTGATTGAAAAGAGACAGGGCATGAAGATCGGCTGCATTGAAGAAGTAGCCTACCGCATGGGATACATCAACGAACAGCAGCTGGAGCAGCAGGCGGAGGCGCTTGCGAAGAGCGGGTATGGCCAGTACCTCAGGAAAGTGGCAGGAAGCAAGGAAACCGAGCGCGTATAACATATAAACACCCTTATCAAATTATGTCTTTAGATCTGAACGGTAAATCGATTTTAATCACAGGGGGGACCGGCTCCTTTGGAAAAGCTTTTACCCGGTATGTGCTGGCAAAATGGCCGGATGTCAGGCGCCTCGTCATTTATTCGCGCGATGAACAGAAACAATACCACATGGCATTCGAATTCCCGGAAGCCCAATACCCGGCGATCCGTTTCTTCATCGGCGATGTGAGGGATTTTGACAGGCTGAAAAGAGCATGCAACGGCATTGACTACATCGTTCACGCCGCGGCCATGAAGCACGTCCACATCGCGGAGTACAATCCGGATGAATGCGTGAAAACAAATATCGGTGGTGCGGAGAACGTGATCCGCGCGGCACTGGAAACAAACATTAAGAAGGTAGTGGCGCTTTCCACCGACAAGGCCTGTGCGCCCATCAACTTATACGGTGCCACCAAGCTGACATCAGATAAGCTGTTCATTGCTGCTAACAATATCAAGGGAAACAAGGACCTGGTGTTTTCCGTGGTGCGATATGGAAATGTGATGGGCTCGAACGGGTCCGTCATGCCATTCTTCCTGAAAAAGAGGAAAGAAGGAAAGCTGCCCGTAACGGATGTCAATATGACCCGCTTCAACATTTCTCTCACCGAAGGGGTGGAGATGGTGTTGCATGCGCTCGAATCCGCATGGGGCGGTGAGCTGTATGTTCCGAAAATCCCATCTTACAAAATCGTCGACGTGGCGAAAGCGATCGGGCCCGATTGCGAAATAGAAGTGGTGGGCATCAGGCCGGGAGAAAAGGTGCACGAGGAGATGATCACCAGCTCCGACTCCTTTACAACGTACGATCTGGGCAAGTATTACGTGATCCTTCCGCAGCAACCCGGCTCGTGGGAGCTGAAGGACTTTATTGCGCACTTCAACGCGAAAAAGGTGAAGGAAGGATTTAATTATCATTCAGGGACAAATACCGAATGGCTGGACGTTGACCAGTTGCGGGAACTGATCAGGGAACACATTGACCCGGCGTTTACAACAGAACCAGTTTATGAAGCCAATTCCGTACGGTAAGCAGTTCATTTCCAGGGAAGACCTGGACGCTGTTACCGGGACGCTGCTTTCAGATTTCCTGACGCAGGGACCGAAGATCGCAGAATTTGAAAAAGCATTTTCCGGGTACATCGGTTCAAGACATGCAGCTGCAGTTAATAATGGCACTGCCGCGCTGCACCTGGCGGCCCTGGCGCTGGGTGTGAACGAACAGTCGAATGTCATTACCACGCCCATCACGTTTGCGGCTTCGGCCAACTGCGTCCGTTATTGCGGCGGTAATGTATACTTTGCGGATATTGATCCGGCGACATACCTCATTGACCTGAATAAGGTCGAAGACCTCCTTCGTTCAAAGCCGAAAGGATTTTTTAACGGCATCATCCCCGTTGATTTTGCGGGGCGTGCCGTAAACCTGCAGGATTGCAAAACATTAGCGGATCAATATGATCTGTGGATCATCGAGGACGCATGCCATGCACCCGGTGGGTATTTTACAGATACTTCCGGCACGAAGCAGTACTGTGGCAACAGCATTTTCGCGGATGCGGCTGTTTTCTCCTTTCACCCGGTAAAGCACATCGCTTGCGGGGAAGGCGGCATGATCACTTGCAACCGGGATGACATTTTTAAATCAATCGGCTTACTGCGCACGCACGGCATTACAAAGGATGCCGCACTGATGCACGAGAACCATGGTGGTTGGTTTTACGAGATGCAGGAGCTGGGGTATAATTACCGGCTCACCGATTTCCAGGCTGCGCTGGGCTTATCACAATTAAAAAGGGCAGATGCCGGCCTGGAGCGGCGGAAAGCGATCGCCCGCAGGTATGCGGAAGCCTTCAGCGGCATCGGTGCGATCACGGGCCAGTCGGGGTGGAGCGAGGGGCACGCATATCATTTATATATTATCGAAACACAGGACAGGGCGGGACTGTACAGCCACCTGCGGTCAAAAAATATTTTTGCCCAGGTTCATTACATCCCGGTGCACCTGCTGCCTTACTACCAGGGTCTCGGTTGGAAAAAAGGCGACTTCCCGCTGGCGGAACACTACTATGAACGGTGCCTGAGCCTTCCCATGTACCCATCGCTGGCTGATGAAGAGCAGGAATACGTTATTGAAACCGTTATAGCTTACATAACAGGAACATAATTAATGTCGATAGAAAACGATAAGAAAGAAGGCTTTAGTTCTGCAGGCTGCAGGCAGCAGCGATTGGGCGGATTTTTGAAACTCGTTTTTCCTGTTTGCTAAGAAACATGGAGAATCGAACCATTATTTTTCGTGCGGACGGCAACAGCGATATCGGCCTCGGGCACCTCGTACGTTCATCGGCGCTGGCAGCAATGCTCCGGGAGCAATACGCATGTGTGCTTGCGACCCGTTGCCGGATGATCGACCAGCTCCCGGATGTCCGTGACAGTTTCACGCGTATTATCGAGCTGCCCGAAAAAAGTTATGAAGCCGAAGCCGCTGAGTTTCACAATATCACCGGGCCAGCCGATCTCGTTGTTCTTGACGGATATGCTTTCGACGGCGCGTACCAGCATCAATTGACCCGGAACGGTTTCGATCTCTTCAGCATTGATGACATTCACAGCTTTAAGTTCCACTCCAAAGTGATCATCAATCATGCAGGCGGCATTACTCCTCTTGATTACGCCGCCTGGCCATTTACACAATACTTCCTGGGACCGCACTATTCGCTGCTGCGGGGGGCATTCCTGCGCGCAGCCAAAGACCGCCGGAACGCAATTTCCGATAATAACTGCATTGTTTGCTTTGGTGGGGCAGATCCCGTCAACAGGACGATGCAGGTGGTGCAGGATCTTTGTAAACGAAGCGACCAGGTTGACCATATACACGTCGTTGTGGGCAGCGCTTACCGCTTCCACGCAGAGTTGAATGATTTCATTGGGGGACGTGAGAATATTTCGGTGCACCATGCGGTTTCAACAGGGGAAATGGTCCGAATCATGCAGCAATGCAGCTTTGCC
>DASUVB010000060.1:0-3140 GCA_036373835.1 Flavisolibacter sp.
CAGGCCTTCTTCGAGGCTTTCCTTTTCCTTCTTTCCGAAAATCTTGTCGAAAAATCCCATGGCTGTTGCTTCAGTGACCGGATATGCGGTCGGTCAAAATTAAGAGATTCAGTGTGCAGGAACCGTGATCGGCACAAATGAAAAAGCCGTCATCGTGAAATGACGGCTGCAATGCTTTTATGAGCGATTACTTCTGGGCCAGGAAGTCCTTTACTTTTTCCTTGTGCACGATGGCTTCCTTGAAAGTATAGGCACCGGTCTTGGGACTGCGTACAGCCTTGATAACTTTTGACCAGTTCTTTGCTTCAGCGGCTGCCTTCTGGTCCTTGGTCTTGATCGCCGTTTTCGCTGCTTTTGCCATATAATTGAGTTTGAGCCGGGTGATGATCCATCATCCCGTGAATGATTATTTGATTTCCTTGTGAACAGTGACCTTCTTCAGGTTTGGATTGAATTTCTTCAGCTCCAGACGCTCAGGGTTGTTCTTCTTGTTTTTTACCGTGATGTAACGGCTGGTGCCCGGAACACTGGTATTCTTCTGCTCAGTGCATTCGAGGATCACCTGTACACGGTTGCCTTTCTTTGCCATGGTTTATAGTTTAGATATGCTGCCCCTGAGCCCTGAGCTCCTTGACAACGTTATACAATCCGTTTTTGTTAATGGTCCTGATCCCGTCAGCGGAGAGCTTCAGTGTGATCCACTTGTTCTCTTCGGCAAGGAAAAACTTCTTTGTCTGTAAGTTGGGTAAAAAGCGACGCTTGGTCTTGATGTTCGAGTGCGACACCTTGTTCCCACCTATCGGCGTTTTACCGGTAACCTGACATACTCGTGCCATGATTTTGGAAAATTTTGGAGTGCAAATGTAGGGGAAAGAAGCCAAAGAACCGGTAGGAATCAGCAGTTTTTTTCGGTATTCAGGAAATATTAGCAATAATTTTCCCGGGCCCGCCCGTTCACCTCGATCAGCTGGTCCACCCCTATTACGAACCCGGCATCGGTCTCGATGATATGCCGGCCCGAAACCTCCTCCATCCTGATGATGTGGCCTTTTATGGTGGTAACGCCACCGTCCACCGCCCGGAACGTGATGGAACAGGTTCTTTTCAGGTCCATCTGCTCTTCCAGGTATTCGACAAATGCATCCATACCGCAAGTTCCGAAAATTGCTCCTTTCCAACGCTTTTGTGTGTATGGATAATTGAAGTAGTTTCGTGCGCCCTAAGCCCGGGCTATTTACGGCCCCGGCAATTTCGGAACGACAAAGGCGCCACGGCGCCGTACAAAAAAATCAAAACATGGCATACGACGTTGTAGTAATCGGCTCTGGTCCAGGTGGTTATGTAGCCGCCATCCGCGCAGCCCAACTGGGATTCAAGACAGCAATCATCGAAAAGGAAAGCCTGGGCGGCATCTGCCTGAACTGGGGTTGCATCCCCACCAAGGCGCTGCTGAAAAGCGCACAGGTCTATGAATACATCAAGCATGCAAAGGACTTCGGCATCGAAGCTTCGGGGAAGCATGATTTCCCCGCCGTGGTAAAACGCAGCCGCGGCGTTGCGGACAAAATGAGCAAGGGCGTGGCCTTCCTGATGCGCAAGAACAAGATCGAGGTGATCAACGGCTTTGCCAAGGTAACAGGGAAAGGCAAGATAGAAGTGACGGGAAGCGACAACAATAAACAGTCCGTTGAAGCAAAACATATCATCATCGCTACCGGCGGCAGGAGCCGGCAGCTGCCGTCCATGCCCATTGACGGGAAAAAGATCATCGGGTACCGGGAAGCTATGGTGCTCCCCGAACAACCAAAATCCATGATCGTGGTGGGCTCCGGCGCGATCGGCGTGGAGTTCGGCTATTTCTATAACAGCATGGGCACCAAGGTGACCATTGTCGAGTTCATGCCGCGCGTGGTGCCGGTGGAAGACGAGGAGATCTCGAAGGAGCTGGAAAAGAACTTCAAGAAGCAGGGTATCGATATCATGACCTCCTCCGAGGTGACAAAGGTCGACACGTCCGGCGCGGGCGTAAAAGCCACCGTGAAAACAGCCAATGGCGATGTGACGCTGGAAGCCGATGTGCTGCTGAGCGCCGTGGGCGTTTCCGCGAATATCGAAGGCATCGGGCTGGAGCAGAATGGCATCAAAACAGACAAGGGCCTGATCATGGTCGATAAGTTCTACCAGACCTCCGTACCGGGCTTTTATGCGATCGGGGATTGTGTTCCCGGCCAGGCGCTGGCGCACGTCGCATCGAAGGAAGCGATCATCTGCGTGGAAAATATCGCCTACAATGAAAAGAAATATAATCACCAGCCGGAACCCCTGGACTACGGCAATGTGCCGGGTTGTACGTACTGTACACCCGAGATCGCGTCCGTGGGCATGACTGAAAAGAAGGCCCGCGAAGCCGGCTACGACGTGAAGGTGGGCAAGTTCCCCCTGAGCGCTTCCGGCAAAGCCTCTGCCGCGGGACATGGCGAAGGCTTTGTAAAGGTCATTTTCGACGCCAAATACGGCGAGTGGCTCGGCACCCATATGATCGGATATAATGTCACTGAGTTGATCGCCGAAACGGTGGTGGCAAGAAAGCTGGAAACGACGTACCACGAGGTGCTGAATTCCATCCACCCCCACCCGACCATCAGCGAAAGCATCAAGGACGCCATCGAGGTAGCCTATGGTGAGGCTATTCACTTATAATATTACCCCTACCAGATGAGTTAAGATCGCGGGAAGCCCGCGATCTTTTTTTTGGATGCAGCAACAGGTCGTGTTTTTGACTCTTATGAAACCAACTGCCCGCTATGAAAAGATGGAGTGCCTTTATTGCTGCCGTGTTTTTTGCCGCCGTTTGTTCCGCCCAGCAAAGCGCCGGGCCTGAGATCTCGCTGAAATGGTCTCCAGCCAGCCTGCTGACGGGAAATATCAGCCTGCATGGAGAATATAATTTCGGGAAAAATTCCCTCACGGCGAAGATCGGGCTGCCCACTGCCGCGCGCCATACCTTCGCGTATGACGGCAGTGACGTTCGCTTCGTGATGAAAGCAACGACGTTCATGGCCGGATACCGCACCTACCTGTCGAAAAAACACATGCGCGGACTGTACCTGGAACCTTTCTTCAAGTATGTGCACCACTCG
>DASUVB010000061.1:0-3739 GCA_036373835.1 Flavisolibacter sp.
CGCATAATGAGCAGGTGGCGCTAGGCAGATACCCTTAATCAATTATAAATTTTATATATACGCTGACAGGAATCACCTGCCTGCCTGTAGGCTGGCGCCATTTCCAGTAAAATATTTGCATGCCCCCCGGGGTGACCAAATCCTATGAAACTGCTTGTTCCGACATGCCTTTGGCCGTCCGCCTCTATGAGTTGCCTTTTCCGTGGCGGAAGGTTCCTGAGATCCACTCCTCTGATTTTGTTTGCGATAATGATTTTTTGTTTTTCCTGCAGCAAGGAAGACAGTCTGCATGCGGAACCGCGGTTTGCTTTCAGGTGCAATGGTGCTTTAAAGAAGTTCACCAGTTCGCAGGTTTCTGCAACGGGTCGCGACTGGTGCGGCAGGCGCCTGTATACCATTTCTGCGCAGGCAGGGGGTGAAGTGTTCATGATGTCCATCATCACAGATACGCTGAAAACGGGGACATACATACTGGACGAAGAGGGAGGCGTAAACCTGTGGACCGCCACTTCAGCAGCCGTATCTGAAACGCCTTTTGTCCTGCAGATCACGCGTAATCATGACCAGATACAGGGAACCTTTTCGGGACAATTGAGCAACGCGGTTACGATCGAGGATGGCGTGATCAATGACCTGAAAATTCTCCTGTAGGTGACCGTTACCCCGGCATATGCATAATACCGTATTTCTACGGTAGGTAATTTTAAGGGAAGTCTGCAATTTGCGCTCAAAATATCTGGTTATGAGCCACTATATTACCCTTCGTGAAGCTGCCACAATGACTACGAACTATCTGGAGAAAAGAGAAGCGATCCTGGATGATCAATACCAGGGCCGTGACATTCTAGCAAAGCACGAAACTTTCGATGCGACAACCGTACGCACCATCCTGGACCAGGATGGCTGTGCAGGCTTCCGGGTGTATTTTGGAATGGACACGGATTCGAAGGTGCATGTGATCCTGGTGGGTGTGAACGAAGCCAACGAGGACATGCTGCCGGCCGATATGGACGCACCCAACACGCAGATTGCTGAAAAGGCGATGCGGTGTCCGGTTATCTGTGCCCCGGCTTCTGCATTGAATACTGAACGCTGATGAATCTGACGGTTTCACTGATATTAGGTTCCTCTATCCTGGTGGCTGCGGTTATTTTGGCCGTCCGTCTTGGATGGCTGCATCCGCGTTTCCTTCCTTTTGTTTGCCTGGTTTTTGTCGGGGTGATCGCAGAGGTTTTCAATTCCTACATGGTTCTTTCCGGGAACGCAAACATCATCGTGATCAATATTTATTCTCTCTTCGAGGCGGGCCTGATCGCCTGGCAGTTCGACCGGTGGGGTCTTTTTGGTAAAAACAAATTAGTCCTCCCCACCATCCTCGGCATCATGATCCTGGTATGGGTCAGCGAAAATTTTATATGGGGATCATTTTCGGATTTCAATTCGATATTCATTGTGGCCTGTGCTTACCCGATCGTCATTGCCAGCATCGCGATGATCAACAGTTTATTGTCCGATGACCGCCAGCGCCTGAACCGCAACCCGATATTTGTCATCTGCATCGCATTTATATTCTACTTTACGTATACGGTCCTCGTCGAAACATTCTGGTTTTATGGTTTTGATGAAAGCCCCGTATTCGCTGCCAGGATATACAACATTTTTTTCTATGTTAATTTTCTCACCAATATACTGTACGCAGTAGCCGCATTATGGATTCCGCGCAAACCAAATTATATACTGCCATACTGATCACGGCGTTCATCCTGGGTACCGTGATCCTGTACTTTGTCATTTCCATGATCAGGCAGCAACGGAAGAATATGCGCCTGCAGCGGATGAACATCCTCGCGGAGATCAATGCCATTGAAAAGGAACAGGCCCGCATGGCAGCCGATCTTCACGACGAACTGGGCCCGGTGCTGACGGTCATCAAGTACGAAGTGGATGGTGTGGAAGCCCGGACGGCAGAAGACCAGGAGCTTCTGAAAAAAGCGTCCGGCCACCTTGACATGGCGGTAGGGAAGATCCGCGAGATCGCGCGGAACATGATGCCATCCGCTCTCACCCGCAATGGCCTGCAGGCGGCCCTGCAGCAGGTAGCGAATCACACGTCTGAATTCACACCACTGCACGTAACACTCGCATACGATGTGCAGCGGGCCGTAGACCAGGAAATGAGCATCAACATTTTCAGGATCATCCAGGAGGTCATCCAGAATGCGCTGAAACATGCACAGGCGGAGTTGATGCTGGTGCGCATTAAAGAGGAGCAGGGAAAGCTTCACATTTTGTGCGAGGATAACGGCAGCGGGTTCGATACCGAAGTGCAGAAAAGTGATGGTATCGGTTTGCGGAACATCCGCACGCGCATTGATCTCATGGGAGGAAATATGCAGCTTACCTCACAGCCCGGCCGGGGCACCCAGTATATTTTTGACATACCCCTGCCATCATATGTACAGTAAGATAAGAGTCATAATTGCCGATGATCATGAAATGCTGCGAAAAGGCTTTCATGTCCTGCTCCGGAAACAGACGGACATCGAGATCATTGGCGAGGCAGCCGATGGCCGGGAATTGTTGCAGAAGGTGCGGGAACTCGAGCCTGATGTTGTCATCACCGATATCCAGATGCCCGTAATGGACGGCATTGAAGCAACGCGGCAACTGGTTAAAGAGTATCCCTATATCGGTGTATTGGCCCTGACCATGTTTAATGAAGATCACCTGATCGTCAGCATGCTCGAGGCCGGTGCGCGCGGGTATCTCCTCAAGAATACCAACCAGTTCGAGCTGGCAGAGGCGATCAAGGCCATTCATAACGGCGGAACCTATTTCTGCATGACCACTTCAGAAAAGCTGAAGCAGATGATCAGCAACAGCCAGTACAATCCTGCGCGCCATCACAGCAGGCCCCAGTTTACCGAAAAGGAGATCCAGGTAATGGAGCTCATTTGCGAAGAATACCAGAATAAGGAGATCGCCGACAAAATGCATCTCAGCGTCAGAACGGTGGAGAACTACCGCGAACGGATCTTCGAAAAAACAGGCGCAAAGACCATAGCAGGAATTACGATCTATGCTATCAAGAACGGCTATTTTAAAATTAAGTAACGTGAACGGCTACTTACTGTACCGGGCAGGCGGTGAGCTGTTGTAGTGCTTTCAGGACGATGGTTTTACGATCGGCGGGCCTGTCATATTCGTTGCCCGCCATGTGTACGGCAGCACGGATCACCAGTTCAGGGACCATCGAATATACTCTGCGGATCCTGCCTACCAGGTAATCCACTTCCCATTCAACCGAGCTGTCGAAAAACCTGGGATCCTGTTTCATCTGTAGTTTCCGGACGTCGTAGTCCTTCCAGTGCTGGAGTATGATGAATTGGGTCATGTTTCAACGTGTATCGCAAAGTTTGAACTTGCTACGTGCCGAAACAACCGTGACACCACGGAATGTGGTACCGTGTTAATACGCATACTATTGACTGGTGACAAGATCTTGCATAATGCGGGACGCTCCGTGTCACGCTTTACTATGCGTCAAGGTTGATGGTTGTATCGGAAATAACTAGATTTGGGATGACAGGACTACGATACTCAGACGAAATCTAACGCGGCATGGATGGAAGGCTCCAGGAACGACTGAATCACATTTTTTTCTATCTCGTCATCGCGTGCTTTACTGCACTCGTCCTCATTTACGTTTCAGACAGCGACTTCACCACTCCTGTAGTCA
>DASUVB010000062.1:0-2323 GCA_036373835.1 Flavisolibacter sp.
CAATCCCGGTGGAAAAGCCTGTGGAACCCGATGCAGCCCAGGTCGAAATTATTGCGGAGAACACAGAGTCGCTTCCGGAACAACCTTACGTTCGATCAAAAGTGCGCCGGTATTCGGAGAGTTCCACGACCGAAGGTTTTGGAATCGTTTATTTTGTTGAGGAAGGCGGGGAGCGCGATACGATCAGGTTACTCATACCCAACCAGCGCATATCGGTTACCCAGACCCCGGCTGTCGAAACACCTGTTTCCAGGGCTCCCGATACGACAACGGCACGCCCGCAGCCGCAGTTCCTGGAAATTTCTTCGGACACTACCCAGGACAGGCCGCTGCCCGTTGTGGTAGCGCCGAAGCGCCCGGGACGTTCCGATTGTAAGGTACTTGCAGGTGAAAATGATTTTCTGCGGCTACGCAAGGCAATGGCAGGCAAGTTTACGGAAGAGGGGATGATAAACGAGGCTAGAAAGTCGTTCCGCAACCGCTGCTTTACCACGGAGCAGGTCAGGAACCTCAGTGCTTTGTTCCTGACGGCTTCCGGCAAGTACCAGTTTTTTGACGCTGCCTATAACTTTGTTTCCGACCAGGACCAGTTTAGAAATCTTCAGTCGGAGATCATGGATGACTACTATCTCAATCGCTTCAAAGCCCTGGTCGGCGAATAATTCATGTCGAGATATTTTATTGAAGTGGCTTACAGGGGAACCCGGTACAGTGGCTTCCAGGTACAGGAAAACTCTGTCACCATACAGTCGGAGCTGGAGAAGGCTTTTGCCGTGCTTCACCGGCACCCGGTAGCGCTCACGGGTTCTTCCCGCACAGATGCAGGTGTGCATGCGTTGCAAAACTATTTTCATTTTGATGCTGACCAGGTGCACCCACAGTTTGTTTACAAGATGAATGCGATCCTGCCGCCGGATATCAGCGTGAAAAGGATCGTACTGATGCACGATGAAGCGCATAGCCGCTTCGATGCTGTCAGCCGCGAATATGTGTACCGTTTTCACAAGTTCAAGGATCCATTCGCCGAAGGGTTGTCGTTGTATTTTCCATACCGCGTTCGCGTGGACCTGATGGAAGAAGCGGCGACCATCATCGCAGGTGAGACCAATTTCTTCGCCTTTGCCAAGACCAACAGCCAGGCGAAGCATTACCAGTGCCGGGTGGTGAACAGCAGCTTTGCCGACGCGGGAGATTCCATGCTGTTTGTGATCGAGGCGAACCGGTTTTTACGCGGTATGGTGCGCCTGCTGACGGGTGCGTTGGTGCGTGTGGGTCGGGAGCAGATGACGCTGGAAACCTTCCGGAGTTTGTTTTCGGGGACGGAGAAATGTGGTTATGCGGTGCCCGCACGTGGTCTGTACCTGAAGGCGGTGAAGTTTCCAGAAAATTATTTCCCTTGACTGGTGCGGGTTTCACAGCATTTTATGAAATATTCGGGCAGATGATTTGGACGGTAAGGTCGATGGCCCGTATCTTTGCGTCCGCTTTTTGAAACAATGAACAACGAGGAAGGTGACGACAACGGTTTCACATTTCCTTTTCAAAAATGGTTCAAATTAATTTGTTGGTACTCATAACCTTACATATCTTTGCACCCGCTTTTTGAATGAACGTTACGCACACTGCATCCACAATCATTTACAAATTATTGTGAGTAAAAAAAGGATGAAAATTTGGAGTGAATTGTAAAGTGAATGTATCTTTGCAGTCCGCTTTTAAAAAATCAGTTTACAAGTTCTTTACAGTAACAAACGGCCCCAAAATGATCTGGTGGAAAACCGGAAATAATTTTGGAGGGAAATGAAACGGCCCGTACATTTGCACTCCGTTTCAAAAACGGGTGTAGTAAAAAGTTCTTTTACGGATGAGGCGAAAGGCCTGGAGATTCGAAATCTTATCATCTGCAGATCAGCACTTCGGTGCAAAGTTCTTTGAAAGTTTGGAAGCAACAGCACGTCTCGATTTATTTCGGGACGCATTAGGTAAGTCAAGCGAATAACATTCGATTTTGACTCGTTAATTTTTCTTTTTGAGAATTTAATAGTCATGATCAACAATTCATTTACAATGGAGAGTTTGATCCTGGCTCAGGATGAACGCTAGCGGCAGGCTTAATGCATGCAAGTCGAGGGGCAGCAGGACGGTAGCAATACCGTTGCTGGCGACCGGCAAACGGGTGCGGAACACGTACGCAACCTACCCAAAACTGGGGAATAGCCCGGGGAAACCCGGATTAATACCTCGTAACATTATGATGTGGCATCACATTATAATTATAGCTCCGGCGGTTTTGGATGGGCGTGCGCCTGATTAGGTAGTTGGC
>DASUVB010000063.1:0-2797 GCA_036373835.1 Flavisolibacter sp.
CATGAATCAGGTATACTTCCTTGGCCCCGGCCTGCTCTGCGCTGTCGCGAACCGCCCTTTTTTCTACTTCTGTAATGGAGGAAGGAATGCAGATCATCATGCGCCAACTGGGGGGAAACAACGGCTTCTTGGGATAGATCATCTTGATCATTTCCCGGATCATGAGTTCCGCTGCATTGAAGTCGGCAATTACACCATCTTTAAGCGGCCTTACTGTACGGATGCTTTCGTGGGTTTTTTCGTGCATCATGAGGGCCCGTTTTCCTACGGCAAGCACCTCTTTTGGATTGTTTCGGTTCAGGGCTACAATAGATGGCTCATTAACAACTACCTCGTCATTATGTATGATTAGTGTATTTGCCGTTCCCAGGTCTACTGCGATCTCTTGTGTGAACCAGTTAAATAGTCCCATGCTGCTATATTGGATTTGTTTTGAAGGTTGTGTGCAAAGTTGAATGAAATTAATTGAAATGTCAAAGTAAATGCCCGCACGGAATATATTTTTCACGCATTCATTTCTTCACGTCTTTCATGCAGATGCGTGTCACTTGCCAATCCCGTGCAGGAATTTGAGCGATCGAACACATATGCCCGATTAAATGCTTTTGATCACATGTGATGATGTGCCGATGCTTCAACCGCGAGATCGCGTGATACATTTGCCATGTGAAGACCATCTCCCGAACTGTATGGATCCTGTCGCTCGTAAGCCTGTTTGCTGACGTGGCCAGTGAAATGCTGTATCCCATAGTTCCGACATACCTCCGGGAAATTGGCTTTTCGGTGCTGCTGATCGGTGTGCTGGAAGGCTTTGCCGGGTTTACTGCCGGCCTCACCAGGGGATACTTCGGAAAAATGAGCGATGAAAAAGGCGTGCGGCTTCCATTCATACGCGTCGGCTATTTCCTGAGTGCCGTATCAAAGCCGATGATGGCTGCTTTTGTTTACCCGCTCTGGGTGTTTGTGGCAAGGACAACAGACCGGCTGGGCAAGGGTATTCGAACCGCCGCGCGTGATGCGCTGTTGTCTGCAAATGCCACACCCGCAACAAAGGCAACGGTTTTTGGTTTTCACCGTGCCATGGACACTGCGGGTGCGGCTGCCGGCCCCGCACTCGCGCTGGTTTTCCTGCTGTTGTTCCCGGGAGAATACAGGTGGCTGTTCGTCCTGGCATTTATACCCGGCCTGGTATCGGTTGGCCTGACCTTCTTCCTGAAGGAGGAACAACGAAAGGTTTCCACCATTCGGAATGCAGGCTTCTTCAGCTTCATGTCATTCTGGAAGATCAGTTCACCTGATTACAGGAAACTGGTAAGCGGCCTCCTGTTCTTCGCACTGTTCAACAGTGCTGATGTGTTCCTGCTGTTGAAAACAAAGGAAGTTACCGGCAGCGATACCATCACGATCGGCGCTTACATTCTGTATAACCTGGTCTTCGCAGCTGCATCTTACCCCCTGGGCAGGCTGGCGGACCGGGTTGGTATCCGGAGAGTCCTTGTGGGTGGACTGGTTGTTTTCGCGACCGTGTACCTGCTGTTTGGCATCGCAGATTCTATCGCGCTACTCGTAACCGCCTTTGTGCTGTATGGCATCTATGCGGCCTGCACCGAAGGAATATCGAAGGCCTGGATCACCAACCTGTCGCACCACCGCGATACGGCGACGGCGGTGGGTTTCTTTGCTTCTTTTGAAAGCGTTTGCACATTGCTGGCCAGCATCATCGCAGGTGCGTTATGGACAGCGTTCGGAAGCACGGCCACGTTCCTGGTTTCGGCCATTGCTGCATTGATGGTAGCGGTTTTCATCACGTTGATCCGGGTAAAAACACCGGTTCCTGAAGCATAGGCATACTACCTTCTGCAGCGGATGATTTTACAGAAGGCGCCCTTCCTGAGAATCCTGCCGGCATTCATGGCCGGGATCATGCTGGAACATTACCATGTACTGCCACGTCCGGGCTGGATCCCCGCAGCTGCCGCAGCTGTCATGCTCCTGGTCATCTACAGCAGCCTGTCAACGGCACGAAAATTCCGGCTGTATTTTGTTGGCGGATGCGCCATACAGGTTCTCGTGGCATCGGCCGGCGGCCTGGTGGCACGGCAGGCAGACATTCGAAATCGTGCTGACTGGTTTGGGCACCATATAGTAACCAATCCACCCGTAGTGCTGACGCTCCTGGAACGGCCGGTGGAAAAGACAAAATCTTTCAAGGCAGTGGCGCGCTTTGAGGGTTACGTGGACAGCGCGCGTCTTCAACCGGCGAAAGGAAAAATCATATTATACATTGAGAAATCCGCTGCCCGGTCAATCAGTTTCGGCAGCCGCCTTGTCACGCGCGCACGCCTGCGGGAGATCAGGAGCTCAGGGAACCCCGGCATTTTTGACTATCATTCATTTTGCCTGTCGGATGGCATTACCCACCAGGTATATCTCAGGCAGGGAAATTTTATTCAGGCCGGAAGGCAGGCGGACTTTCTCCGGTCAATAGTGAATGTTTCACGGGTATGGACAACGCGCACGTTCGAAAAATATTTTCCCGAGCAAAAAGAGCGCGGCCTGGCAGAAGCCCTGCTGATCGGCTACAAGGATGAACTGGACAAGGGCCTCGTGCAGTCGTACAGCAATACCGGTGTTGTCCATGTCATTGCCATTTCAGGCCTGCACCTGGGTCTGATCTACTGGTTACTGCTTCTGGTCACAAGGCCGCTGGCAAGACTCGGCTGGTTGCGACTGGTTCTTGTGGTTGCATCCCTTTGGCTGTTCAGCATCATAGCAGGTGGTCAACCGTCGGTGCTGC
>DASUVB010000064.1:0-5642 GCA_036373835.1 Flavisolibacter sp.
GATCGCGCCAGCAGCCACAGCCCGCAATATTTGATCACGGAATAAAAGCCGAACATCAGCAGCAGCCAGGCGGCATAGAGAAAGCTTCGCTGGACCACGTAGTCATGCCGCGAAGTATCGACGTTGATAAAAAAGGCGTATTTCAGTGACGTAGCTGTCAGTGCTTCAATAAACCCGACCACCAGGAAAGTCATTAAGGTCAGTACGACATTGAGCATAAGCGCTTCCTTCCGGACCAGCTTCGGGACGATCACGAAATTCAGCAGCAGGAATGCAAGGTACAATACCGTGTACCGTATAATGCTCGAGATAAAGTAATATGTAAAAGGTCCCTGTTCGCCGGTGCCCCTGCCAGCATCCGGCCGTGGGCTGATGGCATCGGATATATGGAAGAACAGCAGGAATACGAACAGGGTGGTAGCGGCCCAGAATTCTATTTTCTTAAAGTTGTCGGGATGGATGATCTCTTTCATTTTTTTCCGGATTCGGAACACAATAGTAGTTCCCGCAGCCGCGGCCACGAAACAAAAGTGATAAAACACCCCGAATATGTGACGGACGCCGGTATCGCTCATTGTCGAGGATGGAGGCATCCGCTTTGTCAGTCTGCCGCCTTCGGCAAGGCTATGGCGGCCGGGGAGCCTGTCGAAGACTGAGCTCGTGAGATGAAGCCATCCGCTTTGTCAGTCTGAGCCTGTCGAAGACTGATAAACGTAATGCCTCCAATCACCCTTCGACAAGCTCAGGGTGACATCGCAACATTCTCCATTCTCCATTTTCAATTCTCAATTCTCAATTCACCCTTCGACAAGCTCAGGGTGACAGTACGAAGTTTCTGTCACACACTTCGCGGGACTCGTCACATACGTTCGCCGCAAGGCTGTATCCTGCCTAATCTTGCCGCATCAACAATCATTAATACGAACATTATGAGAATGCACATGCTCTTTATCCTGCTGCTGTCTTCTTTTACAGCTTTCAGCCAGGCAGGCACCATTAGCGGCCGTATCAGCGACAAGATCACCGGTGCTGCGGGTGCTACCGTTTCCCTGCTGCGTGCCAGGGACTCGGCGGTTGTGAAACTTACCGTAGCTGCAAAAGAAGGTACGTACACCTTTGACAACATCGCGGAAGGCCAATACCTGGTTTCGGTTACTGCCACTGCTTACCAGAAGGCATATTCCCGGGTATTCAGCCTTTCCGCCGGGCAATCGATTACGCTGCTGCCAATAGAGCTGGTAGCGTTGCCCAAAACAATGACAGCGGTTACCGTAACTGCTAAGAAGCCGCTGGTGGAGCACCGCGCAGATCGTACGATCGTAAACGTGGATGCTTCTGTGACCAATGTGGGTGCCAACGCCCTGGAAGTGTTGGAGAAGTCCCCGGGTATCTCGGTGGATAAGGATGGCAACATCAGCCTTCGCGGGAAAGAGGGTGTGATGGTGCTGATCGATGGCAGGCCAACACAGCTGGGCGGGACTGACCTTGCCAATATGCTGCGCAGCATGAACGCGACCCAGCTGGACCAGGTGGAGATCATGACCAACCCCCCGGCGAAATATGATGCCGCCGGCAATGCGGGCATTATCAACATTAAAACAAAGAAGAACCGGAGTTGGGGTTCGAACGGCGCGCTCAGCCTGGGTTATACGCAGGGCCGGTACCCAAAGACGAATGAGTCTTTCAATTATAATTACCGCCAGGGGAAAACCAATTTCTTTACGAACATCAGCCATGATTACCGCAAAAACTTCCAGCTGCTGACCATACAGCGAAGCCTGCGGAGCAACAGCACGGCGCATCCCGAAAGCTATTTTGACCAGCGTGCGGATATGCTGCGCGAGGGCAATTCCTGGCAGGCTAAGGCAGGCGTGGATTATTTCGTGAATAAAAGGACTACGGTCGGGATGGTGCTGAGCGGGTATTACAGCACCAATACAGCCGACAACCAGAGCCGGACATTTATTTCATCTGCTTCGCGGGAGCTGCAGGGAATTACCCGGTCCACATTCGATAACGCCGCATCATGGCGCAATTTCAGCGGGAACCTGAACTTCCGCACGCTGCTGGATACCACAGGCCGCGAATGGAGCGCTGACCTTGATTATATCACGTATGGGTCCAGGAACAACCAGTTCATGGTCAATTCCTATTATACAGCATCGGGAGCGGTTTCCGGGGCGGCGGACAGCCTGCAGGGATCCCTGCCGCAGGATATTGCGATTTACAGCGGAAGAATAGATTACCTGCACCCCCTGCGGAACAATTCGCGGTTCGAAGCCGGTATCAAAAGCAGCATTGTCAGGACCGATAACAATGCATGGTATGATAGCATTCAGAACGGCAACATCGTACATGACGTTTACCGCAGCAACCATTTCATCTACGAAGAGAATATCAATGCGGCATACGTTAACATGAATTACAGCTTTACAAAGAAATTCAGCGCGCAGATGGGACTGCGGATGGAAAACACGAATGCGAAGGGGAATCAACTGACCACGGGCCAGCAGTTCGACCGTCATTACACGCAGTTGTTTCCCACCGCATACCTGCAGTACAAGGTCAGTGACCACCACCAGCTGAACATGAACTTCGGGAGAAGGATCCGCAGGCCGAACTATGAAAGCCTGAACCCGTTCATCCGCTTCATCGACAGGTACACCTACAGCCAGGGCAACCCCGACCTGCTGCCGCAGTTCAGCAACAACATTGAATTGTCGCACAGTTTCCGCAACCAGGTCACCACATCATTGAATTACAGCATTACCCATGACATTCTCCAGCAGGTGATCGAGCAGAACGGCCAGGAAACGTTTACACGGCAGGCGAACATTGCTTCCCTCGAGCAGGCCGGCATCTCGGTGCATGTTAATGCTCCCGTAACAAAATGGTGGACAAACAATTTCTTCGTCAACGCGTACACATTCCGGTACTCAGGGGTTGTAAGCAATACGCCGGTCCGGTTCAGCGACAGCCGCATTTCGATGAACACCACACAGCAGTTCCAGGTGTCCAAAACATTAAGCGCGGAGCTGAGTGGATTTTACCGCACAGGCGGGATTGAAGGCGTGATAAGGATCAAAAGCATGGGCGCCCTGTCGGCAGGACTCAGCCAGCAGGTACTGAAGAACCGTGGCAATATCCGGCTCACGGTAAGAGACGTATTTTATACCCAGGTTTTTGATGCCACCATCCGTTATGGCAATGTGGATGCCATGATCCGTGAATCCAGAGATTCAAGGACGGTGAACCTGGCATTTACCTGGCGGTTCAGCAAGGGTAAAATGGCAGCGCCCAAAAAGAAAGCAGGTGGAAGCGCAGCGGACGAGCAGAACCGCATCGGTGGTTTTTAATTCTGAAGCAAGGACAGCCCTGTGACCGGGGCTGTCTTTATAAATTGGTACTGGCAACATCTCCGGAATGCTGCTGACCAGGAAAGCCTACCTTACAGGAAATCTGCAAAATGAAAAGACACCATACGCCCATCATGATCGCCTTGATTTTTGCAGTCCTGCTAATTTTCTCTTCATACATTTTTAAAGGAAGGCCGGTGGGAGACTGGATTGATGCCGCGATCTGCCTGGCGGGTATTGTCTTTTTGTTCAATTACTACAGCCGTTCCGGAAGCATCACGACCAAAAAATCGCCAACAGGTTGTTGATAAGCGTGATGTTGATCCGCGCTGGTTCTGGTTTGATTGTCAATTTTCAGTAATTTGAAGCATGCCAATGAACATCCAGCAAAGCATCAGCAGGGATATCCTTGCGTATAACAAGTCGCGGTCCCCTGGAGACAGGGAGATCTGCGAGCTTCTTGCGACCACCATCACGCACCACCTGCCCGAAGCGGAAAACAAGATCTGGCATGCGCATCCCGTCTGGTTCCTGGATGGGAACCCGGTGGCTGGTTACAGTAAATTGAAAGGTGGTATCCGCCTGCTGTTCTGGAGCGGGCAGTCGTTCGATGAGCCGGGGCTGCAGCCGGAAGGCAGCTTCAGGGCAGCGGAAGCCCGGTACACATCGGTTGACCAGGTGCATGAAAAGGACCTGGCCCGCTGGCTGAGGAAGGCGCGTGACATTCAATGGGATTATAAGAACATCGTGAAAAGAAAAGGCGTCCTGGAAAGATTGAAATGACGATCCGCCTATGAACGGCCAGGCACCATACCGGGTTCTTTGTTCAGGCAGGATATCCCTTACGACGCATGCGGCAACGCATTTTCCGTCGCAGCAAGGAAATTGCGGATCTCGTCCTTGCCTTTCGCGGTGGCATGGGGCGTGAGCAGCTTTGTTACCAGGAACAGGTAATGCCTGATCTGGTCAAATGGATGCTGCTTACGCGAGAGGACCGCCGCTTCGGAGATCCAGAACCTGCTGATCAGCGAAATGGTGGACACCAGGTATTCCTTATCCGAAGCATCCTGCGGTTTCAGGTAGCCCGCTTCCTCCAGCGCGGTGAGGTTTGTATGGATGGTATTGCTGCGCAATTCCTGTGTTTTGCGGTAGGCCGCTGATATCCTGGCGTTCTGGTGCATCAGGTGCACAAAACTGAGCAGCAGGCACCGGAACCGGACATGATTGCGGTACACGCGGTGAAGCATTTCCAGGAAAGCGGTCATCGTCAGGCTGCGCGTTTCCACCAGCAGTTCCGAATTCGCCTCACGGAGCTGCTTTGACAGTTCGAACACGAGGTCGTCCTTGGTGGGAAAGTAATAGGTGATGTTGCTCACGCGCATGTCGAGCATGCCGGCCAGTTCCCGCAGTCCAACATACTCTATGCCCCGTTCATTGAACATTTCGAGCGCCTTATACAGTATTTTCTCCCGTGTATTCATCTTGATTTGGACAATGTCCAAATGTAGGATATTTTAGCCGGAAATTTACAGGTATGAATTATACATTGCCCCACACCATTACCAACTGCATCGGCGAAACGCTCATTTTCAGGGAAGTCATACGCGAGGAGGGCGGTGACAGAGTGATTGTAGAAAACTATGTAACCCCTAAAAGCGGTCCCCCGATGCACACCCACTACCTGCAGGATGAGTCGCTGACCGTGGTGAAAGGCCGCATCGGTTACCAGGTGCAGGGAGAAGCGCCGCGGTATGCCGGCGAAGGCGAAACCGTTGAATTTAAAAGGGGCGTGCCGCACCGCTTCTGGAATGCGGGGGATGATGTGCTGCATTGCAGTGGGTGGGTGAAACCGGCCAACTCTATTGTATTTTACCTGTCTTCCATTTATGCCGCACAAAATAAGTCGGGAACCGAACGGCCGGAAACCTTTGACGGTGCTTACCTGATGACGCGCTATGCCTCCGAGTACGACATGACGGAGATCCCGGGCTTTGTAAAAAAGGTGATCATCCCCGCTACCTATTTCATCGGTAAGATTCTCGGGAAGTACCGCCACTTCAAAAATGCACCGGAGCCGCTGAAACGAAATGTAGAATTTTGAGTGAACTTGGAGAATTTTAAATTCTAAATTCTAGATTTTAAATGAGGGCATTGAAGTGTTGAATGTTGAATGTTGAGTGTTGGATGAACCGGGGCAATTTTAAATTCTAAATTCTAAGTTTTAAATGAGGGCATTGCGGTGAAGAAGTGAATGGCCGGGCTATAGTAAGGGACACTTTGCGTGTC
>DASUVB010000065.1:0-6337 GCA_036373835.1 Flavisolibacter sp.
GCTTTTCCGGACGGGCGTGCGTCCGCGTTCCAGTTGCCTTGGTTTGGAATAGTCAATGTTGAAATATTCCTGTGCTCCGTTCACCTGTATATAGTATCCTTTAACATCGCCCGTGCTGATCTCGGGACGAATGATGGCATACCGTCCATTCGCTGCTGTTACCGGGTCGGTACTGGCATACAGGGCAGGGCCTCCTGTATTAGCGGGAGGCGGCGAACCGGCTGTGCGCACACCATGCCACACCCTGATTGCCTTGCTCACGGCTACGGCATCCTGGGGGTTGATTTCCTCCCCGGATGGAACATCCGACTTTTTACATGCATTTATCAGCAGCACAACAGGCAGGCCGATCTTCAGAAGGTAAAGTTTCCTCATATAAAGCTTTTAAAAGTTATACGTTAAGTTTTGATTTTCGTTGCGTCAACCACTAAAAAATTTGTGCCGCGGGATTGGTAAATGACCAGCGGAATACACGACCGCTTTCCCAGGAATGTGAGGAATAGTGGGAGTGACCCGGTTCCCCGTCAAACAAGGGCTGGTATTTAAAAAACTTCCGTGGATCAGAGGGCCAGGGACCGTTCCGGAAAGGACCTGCTTTCTTTCAGGGCCGCCATATAATCTCTCAGCCTGCCGAGCCCTTCTTCGAGCGCGGATGTTTCAATCCCGGAATAGGCCAGACGGATATATTTACGAGTCTCACCCGGGAGCGGCCTTCCGAAATGCATGCGCGTGCAGAAGGAAACGCCCGTATGGTGCAGCACATCTTTGCGAAATGCTTCATAGCCGCTGTACTGGTGTGCGTCCATAAGTTCCGTTACGTCAGGATAGAGATAAAAGGTGGTAGAGGGTCGTACACACCTGATCCCCGGGATGGTGTCAAGGATCCGCAGTGCAATTTCCCTGCGCAGCCGCAGCGTATCCAGCATGTCATGCATTTCGGGGTGATCCTGGTTCAGCGCCTGCAGGGCGCCGTACTGCACAAAATGATTGGTGCACGATTCATCATTTACATTCAGCTTCGCAACAACTTCAATAATTTCCGCCGGACCGATGGTAGCACCCAGCCGCCATCCGGACATTGCGAATTTTTTTGAAAATGTATACAATATGATCGTCCGCTCCTTCATGCCGGGAAGCGAGGCAATGGACTGTCCCTTTCCTTCATAGCGGATGTCGAAATACGCTTCGTCACTCAGCACGACCAGGTCATTGGAGATGGCCAGCTCGGCAAGCTCGCGAAGCTCTTCCGGCGTGCAGCTCGCGGCGGTAGGGTTCTGCGGATCATTCAGTATAAGGAAGCGTGTCCGCGGCGTAATGCTGTTACGGATGCCCTCCATATCCAGCCTGAAGTCATCACCGGTTTGCACATACGTGTAAGGAACGGCACGTCCCCCGTTGAATTCGATCTGTGATTCATAGATCGGGTATCCCGGGTTTGGATACAATACTTCGTCACCGGGGTTCATCAGCGCCAGGATGAACTTGCCGATCGTTGGCTTGCCACCCGGCTGTACCGCGACATTCTCCACGGTGTAGTCGGTACCGCGGTCGCGGTTGATGTCGGCTGCCAGCGCTTCACGCAGTGCAGGTATTCCTGCATTCGGACAATAACCGGTGCGGCCATCCACCAGCGCTTTTATGGTCGCCTGCACAATGGCGTCGGGTGTCCGGAAGTTCAGGTCCCCGAGGTGAAAAGGATATACCCTGTTTCCTTTCGCGGCAAAGGCAGCTGCTTCATTGGAAACGGAAAAAGCAGTTTCTGTTCCCAGGAGGCTGATCCGGTTGGCTGTGGTGAGCATGGTTATTCAATTATTTCGGTGATCTTATTTTCTTCCCTCAGTAATTCCGTTGTGTACTTCGAGATCTCCTGGTACTGGCTATGGCCATCCAGTCCTGCCTCTGCTACTACGCGGTCCGCTTTGCCACTTCCCAGGAAATGCCCCTTGCGGAACGGGTACATGGTATGCCTGCGGCCGGTTTTGGATGTGATCCAGCGATACATCGTCGGCAGTGTGAATCCGGTGATACCCATTGCGCGCTCCCGGTCTTTCGTTGGGAATGCCTGTTCCTGTTCCTCCGGAGACAGCAAGTCGAACAGCTCAGCGCTTGCTATATAGTATACCTGCACATCAATGTCATTGCGCAGCAACAGCGGCAGCGTCTCCTGCACAAAAGCGTACGCTACTTCGCTGCCCTGCAGCACAACCACACCGTCCGGTTCATATCCCGTGGCGCGGCGTAACAGGTACACGCCCTTTGTGGCGTCGGCAGCCGGTGCCAGGCCCAGTGCTTCCCTGTCGGGTACCGTTTCATTTGGTCTTGTGACGAATGGGCTGATAACAGCGGGCCGCTGAGCGAGTGCTGCGGATACCAGGGGCCACATTTCCTGTGGATCCCAGGGTGTCAGCGTAATGGCGGTGCCCTTCGGGAAATTCTCCTGGATCAGTTGCAATGGCTGCGGATCGGCATGCGTGGGGCCGTCCTCACCGGTCTTGATGCCCGCATGTGCCGAGATAATAATAAAAGGATTATACGCGTCTTTTGATATTGACTGGCGTGCCTGCCCACCAATAGCATGTAATCGCGCAGAAATATGCGCCAGTGGTACAATGAAAGCTCCGTATGAAGAACATACGCCGATATGGTACCCGTATGAAGAAATGCCCGACATGATGCCGGCCATGGCATCCTCGCAGATACCGCCGATCGATAGTGTGCGCGACGCAGGTCGTTTGACAGCGTCAAAAAAGCCTGTCCCGAAGTCCTTTCCTACCTGGTTGACACTGGTGGAGCCCAGCAAATCAGCGGCAGCAGTGAACAAGGCGCCCTGGCTGATCTTATTATAATACTGCAGCACACGCCCGAGCTGACCCCGCAACGTGGTTGATGTACCCGGCTGCAGTTCCAACTCTCCCGGGACCGTGTTCGCCTGTGCTGCCTGTGCATACACGCGTGACACATCCGGTACGGAAACCCTGGGTGTGCGTTGCTCACGTTCCAGGCGTGCCCTGGATCCGATGATCTTTTGCGCGAAAAAGTGCGTCAGTTCCGGGTGGCTTTCCAGCACATCGCGCACCAGCAGCAGTGCATTCCAGAAACAGTGCTCGAGCTTTGCGGCATCGCTCCCCGCCCGGCACAACTGGTCGTCTCGGCACAGCTCAATGCTTCTTTCCGAAAGTCCCAGTACCGGGAGGATGGATTTATAAAATCCGGCACTGCACAGCGCATGACCGGCGCCGTGAGAGGGACTCCCTTCAATGCCGTAGTTCCAGCCTTTGACCGTTCTGTACACGATCGCTGTAGGCTGGTGGTTGCCCATTTTTGCAGCAAGCTGCTGGGCAGCCATCACCTGGTGAAAGTCCTTGCCATCTTCTACGTAAATGGTATTCCAGTCGTGCAGGTACATCAGCTCAGCCGGTTCCCACTGCACATAATCGCCACGCTGTGCGCCTTCGCGGCACACCGCATTGGAATCGATCGATGCCTGGTTCCAGTCGATATGCATCACAACGTTTTTCAGCGATGCCGTGCTTACCGCCGCAAGCGTTTCAGCCACACGGCCTGGCGTCAGTCCGGCCTCGCCTTCTATGATATGAACCACCGGAGCGCGTTCACCGTACGTGTCGGCCGCAGCAAAGGCAAGTCCCGCTGATGATGCCACCCCGACGCCGGAAGCGCCTGTAGCAAGTTTTACGAACGGGGTTGCTGGTGTAGGATGCCCGTCGAGTGGCTTTACTTTTAAGGTTTTGAACAGTGGTGTATCTGTGTTTGGATTCCTGCGGAAACCCAGCAGGTCCTCCAGGCGTAATTGCTGGCGCATGTCTGCCGGAAGCATGGAAGGCGCGGCAATACGCATGATCTCGTTGCGCAACGCCCAGTGCGCGTAAAGCCCGAGTGCCTTGTGACCCGCTGCGTACGAAATGATGTCTGCATCACTGCGACCAGGATCGCTGAAGTCGTAGAGCATGTTATCGTACAACAGTGCCGTTACGAAACGTCCGGAGGAGATAGAGCCACCGGGGTGTCCTGAGAGCGGCGCATAATTATACATCATCGCGCACAGCGACCGGTAGATGGTATCGAAACTTTCATATTGGGATAACTCTTCGGCGGTGAGCACCTGCGTTTCCGGCAGTGTGTTCCGCGAGCTGATCACGTGGTATTCTGCCCGCCTGGGGCGGAAGGGGGAGGTTGCAGCATTTTCCATGAACAAGTTTACGGACGAAGGCACCTCGGGGACGATGACTTTCGTCAGGCAGTGGAAAATGGAGAATGGAGAATTGAGAATGGAGAACTTAAAATGGACATCTGACTCCTTTTGACTGTAACGGCTGAAGGTCCGCATCCGGGGCAGCAGATTTTTTACATTTTAAATTTTACATTTTCAATTTGAAATACCCCAAATGGGTTATTGACTTCGCTTTTTTACGGAAGTAAATTGTGATTACCGGTTCGCCGGCAATGCAAGGCATAAGTTCAGGAATTATACAGCACCCGCGGTGCGATCTTCTAAGTACAGTTCAGATGGTTGGGAAGCCTCAGGAAACTGGGGCTTCATTTTGCTCGGGGGTCTCCGCGTCGGCGGTTTCCACCGCTTCCGGCTGGGGGATATGCCGGATGGTCAGCTCATATTTCGGGCTCAGGGTAAAATGAAATTCATTTTCGCGGATCAGCTCCCGCACAACAGGATCTTCCAGGAGTACCGTAGCCAGGCCTGAAGCCGGTGGCAGGTCTATGATCACATTACTCAGCCGGCCGTTCTTCAGCCCAAAGGAAAATTTGTATCCCGACTTCCTGGTCATACCTGCACGCTCAAAATCCGGCGCATTTAAAGCGAGAACCTGCTCGGAAACCAGGCTGCGTTTCATAACAATTCGGATAATGGGGAGATAGCGGGACCAGACATTTGTGTACATAAAGAACATTTATTTGACGAGCAATGCGAAAGGACCCCATAAAGGTCCGTAATTAAAAGTCAACAGAACGGTAATGTTGAGAAAAACTACCGGTTTCCGGTCATTTCAGGGGAAAATAGTCCCACTCGTGTTGATTATTCATTCATGGCACAGATTTCCCGGTATATAGGAAAACAATGTATGGAACAAGTGCCGCAGATAACGAACCATGGGATGCAGGAGCAAAAGGACGGCTTTAAATTCTTTCCCTTTCTGATCATGTTCACCCTGATCATCATTTTCCTGGGTGCCAGCGTTTACGTGCTGGTGAATAGTCTTATGTACTGATCAGTTCCCCAGGTATTCCCGTAATAATTTGGATCTTTTGGGCATGCGCAACTGGTGGATGGCGCGGTCTTTCAGCTGTCGTACACGCTCACCGGTCATATTGAACTTCTCGGCGATCTCGTTCAGGCTGAGCGGTTCCGGTATGCCGATCCCAAAAAAGAAGCGGATGATATGTTGTTCCCTTTCCCCCAGTGTTCCCAGGCAGCGCATCACCTCGCGCTCGAGTGATTCTTTATGACGAAGGTTGATGTCGGCAGGTCCTGACTCGTGATCCTGGACATGATCGATCATCGTTTCATCACTGTTCACATGCGTGGGTGCATCCAGGCTGACATAATTGAAGTTATAGTCGCTTACGGAGCGGATCTGTTCTTCGGTGATCTGCAGCTCATCAGCAAGCTCTTCGGCGGATGGTGCGCGTTCGTGCATCTGTTCCAGCTGCGAGTATGCCTGTTGAACCTTGTTGCCGAGGTTGACGCGGTTCGATGGCAGGCGTACCAGCCGTGCCTGTTCGCTCAGGGCCTGGATGATCGCCTGGCGGATCCACCACACGGCATAAGAAATAAACTTGAATCCCTTTGTCTCATCAAAACGCATCGCGGCCTTGATCAGGCCCAGGTTACCTTCATTGATCAGGTCGGGGAGGGAGAGCCCGCGGTACTGGTATTGCTTTGCCACGGATACGACGAAGCGCAGGTTGGCGCGGGTAAGCGTGTCCAGCGCCTTTCGGTCGCCGCCACGGATAGCCTGTGCCAGTTCGATCTCCTGTTCGACGGTTACCAATTCTACTTTTGCAATTTCCTGCAGGTAACGGTCAAGACTGAGCGAATTCCGGTTCGTTATGGACTGGGTGATTGTGAGCTGCCGCATGAGATATTCGGTGTAAAGTACCCCTATTTGCAGGAACAGCCGCTTTTATTTTGTTATGTGTGGCTAAAGATGCCGCAGAAAACATGGCCGAAACCCACCCAAAAAGCAGCGAAAATCACTACCTTATCAATGTGATTAAACACTACTGTAACTATCGTTAAAGGTTCAATGAATCAAACCTCAAACATCAAACTTCAAACCACCGGGTGTTCGATACGTTAGAA
>DASUVB010000066.1:0-5456 GCA_036373835.1 Flavisolibacter sp.
GAAAAGTTCACTTTGCGTCGCTTTGCGTTCTTCGCGTCCTTTGCGTTACTGCCGGAACTATTTTAAATTCTAAATGCTAAATTTTAAATGTTGAATGGGGAAGGGCTGGACGTCAAAACGCCTAAACGACTCAACGTTTTAAATTTTACATTTTTAATTTTTCATTCCTACTGCAACAACTCCACATAATTCATCGGCAGCAGTCCGAACTTTTTCTTGAAGCATTTGGTAAAGTACGACGGGCTCGTGAAGCCCGAGTCGAAGGTCACCTGTGAGATGCTGTGGTATTTTTTCTTCATCAGCTCCTTTGCCTTTTCCAGGCGAAATTCCTTCAGCAGGATATTCGGCGACATGCCCGTCAGGGCGATTGTTTTCCGGTACAACTGCGACTTGCTCATCGCCATGGCCCGGCAATAGTCATCCACGTCGAATTCGGCATTCTGCCAGTTTTCCTCCAGCTTGGTGAACAATGATTCCAGTACCGCTTCATCCTGGGGCGGCAGCGTCAGGAACAGCTTACCCTGTTCGTTGGAGTAGTCCTTGGCCACCAGCTCTTTTACACTGGAGGAGAGTGCCACCTGGAAATATTTGACAATTGTGCAAAGGTGCTGCGCCATCTGGATGGTGTCACCGAACAGCCGGTTACTCCTTTCGATGGGCTCTCCTCCGTTGAGGCTCATCCGGAACCCAAGCGTTTCTGCCGCTTCAGGTGCCAGGGCATTCTGAATAGCCAGCGCACAGGACACTGCCTTTCCGGCAGAAGCAAAAGAAATGATAAAGCCATCGCCGCCGTGTTCCACTTCACTGCCATCATACAGGCTGATATACTTCCGCACGAAGGCATTGTGTTCTTTCAGCAGCTGGCTTGCCTTTTCGGCCCCGTGATGGTAGGATAGCAGGACCGGGTCTGTTGTGCTGGTCACCATCAGGATGCGAAACGAAGGATCGCTGAATACGCGGAGGCCGTCAGCCGTATTTTCAACTTCGCCTGGATCGTAAATGCGCCCGAGAAAAGACTGGACCAGCGAACTGCTTACTTCAATCACTTTGTTGGGAACAAGGCCATGGGCCTGGTTGTGCATTTCCACCACGGCTTCCTTGCTGGGAGCTTCGATCAGGCAGAAAATGCTTTCGCGTCCTTCATCAATCCAGTAGGTCATGCAGTTACACCCGAACTCCTGCTGGTGCAGCAGGTCCATACGGTGGGCTTCGGCAACATTGATAGCTTTCACACCGGGAACGATGTGGACGTCCATGTAAATCGGCATACTCAGGTTTACCCTTTGAAGTTAGCATTTTTCCCCGCGAAAGCAATGTCCGTCAAACCATGTGTATTGGTTGTCAAATGAACGGCGGGAATTGCAAAACGAACGGCCGGGCTGCCATGGAATTTTGTAGCTTGATAAAGGCGTGAGTGATTGGAAATCTAAAAACGAGGTCATGGGAAAAATTATTTATTTCAACTGTATCATGATCCTGCTGATCTCCTGCGCCTATGAAGCCCCGGACTGCGAAAAATGGGAAATCAGGGACGATGAGTATGTCAATGTCAATCCGCCCTGCGGGATTAACTGGGCATGTGGCGGCAGCCGCACCATGCAGTTGACATTCTGCGGCGAATCCCTGGAAGATGCAAAGGCCGGAAATACGATCAACCTCAATAATGATCCCTGTTGCAGGAAGACGCGCACTTTTATCCGCCGGGTGGACTAATGTCTTAAGGTGACCAATTGTTATTATCCCCTTTACCTTTGCAGCCTGCCCATCTGTGGGAGGCAATGGATCGCGATCATTTTAAACTGGCAGGTCATCACCGGGCAGCATCCTGCCACTGAGAACCATGAAGGCAATAGGCAATACTCCATTGCTGCGGCTGGAAAAGCTCCAGGAAGCCGGCAGCGCAGAAATTTATGTCAAGTACGAGGGCGGTAATCCAACCGGCAGCATGAAGGACCGGATGGCTCTTTCCATGATCGAAGGCGCAGAAAGAAGAGGGCAGCTGCAACCCGGCGGGACCGTAGTGGAATATACCGGGGGCAGCACCGGTGGATCGCTGGCGATGGTGTGCGCCAGCAGGGGTTACCGTGCGCACTTCGTCAGCTCCGATGCGTTCGCGGTGGAAAAGCTCCAGACCATGCGGGCCTTCGGTGCACACCTCGAGATCATTCCCAGCGAACACGGAAAGATCACGGCAAAGCTGATCAATGACCTGGTGTCCCGCGCGCGGGAACTCAGCAAAAATCCGAACACCTTCTGGACAGACCAGTTCAACAATACCGACAACCGCAACGCCTATCATCATATGGCACGGGAGATCATCAATGATATGGGGACACGCATCGATGAATTCATCATGGGTGTCGGTACCGGGGGCTGCTTTTCGGGGAACGCAGAAATTTTTAAAAAGGAGATCCCGGGCATACGGTGCCTGGCCATCGAGCCGATGCATGTTCGGGCGCTCTCAGGCGGAGATGTCTCTGGTACGCACAGGCTGGAGGGCATCGGGTCCGGCTTCGTGCCGTCCATCTGCCGGCTGGACCTGGCGGATGAAATTGTACAGGTATCGGATGAAGATGCCTATGCAACGGCCCGCGAACTTGCACGGCGGGAAGGCATCTTCGGAGGCATCACATCAGGCGCAAACGTGTGGGCGGCCCTTCAGCGCGCGAAAAAACTGGGACCCGGCAAAAAGATCGTTACCGTGATCATTGACTCCGGCCTCAAGTACCTGAATGGCGACCTGTACAGGTAAAAGAGAAAGAAAAAGAGAAAGAAAAAGAGGGAGAGGAAAGGAAAGCAAGAGAAAGGGGAGGGTGGCAAATCTGACATCTGCGATCTAAGATCTGCGACCGGCGTGAAAGGATCCCCGGAAATTGAGTACATTACGTAGTAGTATCGCCGGGCAAAAGCCCTCCTCAAAGTTTTCTCACCCTCAACATAAAAGTTATGAAACGACTGCATTTTTCCATTGATATCGAGGCGCCCCGCAACAAGGTATGGTCGGTCTTGTGGAACGATGATACCTACCGCAAATGGACCAGTGCCTTCTATGAAGGCTCCTACGCTGTTTCCAGTTGGAACGAGGGCGATAAGGTCCTGTTTCTAGGACCAGGGGGTGACGGCATGGTCGCTACTATTTCCCGGAAATCTGTGCCGGAACAAATGGCCTTTACACACCAGGCCATGGCTAAAGGTGGTGTAGAGCAGCCGGCTGACGAGGAAACGAAAAAGTGGGCCGGTGCGCAGGAAATTTATACGTTGACGGAGAACGGGGCAGCCACGCTGCTGACGGTTGATATCGACGTGTCAGAAGACTTCGAAGCATACTTCGAGAAAACATTCCCCATTGCCCTTGAAAAGGTGCGCACGCTGGCCGAGGAAAAAGTAGCCGTGTAACCCCGCACATCAAAACCTCTGAGAATCCTTTACCAGGACTGTGTTGTACAGACATGATACAGACCCATATCCCATGGTAACTAAAGTCATCCTTTTTGGCAGGATGCCTCTCTAACTTTGACTGACTATGGAATATTACAAACAATCTGTTGCATTGCACCGGCGCCTCAAGGGGAAGATCGAGACCTCGATCAAAATGGACATCAGAACAAAGGAAGACCTGTCGCTGTTGTATTCGCCGGGTGTGGCACAACCCTGCATTGAAATTGCCGAGCAACCATCCTCAGTGTACGACTTCACCATGAAGGGCAATACCATTGCAATTGTTTCTGACGGCTCGGCCATCCTGGGCCTGGGGAACCTCGGCGCTGCCGCGGCGATCCCGGTGATGGAAGGCAAGGCCATGCTATTCAAAAAATACGGTGGCGTGAATGCTTTCCCGATATGCCTGGACACCCAGGATACGGAGGAGATCATTGAAACCATCCGCAGGATCGCTCCTGTTTTCGGTGGCATCAACCTCGAGGACATTTCAGCACCACGCTGCTTCGAGATCGAAGAACGGCTGCAGGACCTCGGTATTCCCGTTTTCCATGATGACCAGCACGGCACCGCGGTTGTGGTGCTTGCAGGATTGATGAATGCAGTTCGCGTGCTGAAGAAAAATATGTCAGACCTCCGCGTGGTGGTCAACGGCGCAGGCGCTGCCGGCATTGCCATCACGAAAATGCTCAAATGCATCGGCATGTCCCCGGATTCGGAATGCATGCCCGTGGGCGAAGTGATCGTGTGCGACACACATGGCATCATCCACAGTGCAAGAACGGACCTGAACCGTGCCAAGCGGGAATTGCTGAAGTATTCCAACAGCGATGATATTGCAGGCACCCTGAAAGATGCCCTTATTGGTGCGAACGTTTTCATTGGAGTAAGCGGGCCGCGCATCCTGAACGAAGATGACATCCGGACAATGGCGCCTGATTCGATCATATTTGCGTGCGCCAACCCAACCCCGGAGATCCGCCCGGAAGAAGCGTACCGGGGCGGTGCAGCTATCGTTGGAACAGGCCGCAGCGACCTGCCCAACCAGGTCAACAACGTGTTGGCTTTCCCCGGAATATTCCGCGGTGCCCTGCATGCACGCGCCACATCCATTACGCCTGAAATGAAGATAGCTGCCGCGCATGCCATCGCACGCTGCATCAGGAAACCGACACGTGAAGAGATACTTCCCTGTACGCTGGACATGACGGTGGCGGACAAAGTTGCCGAGGCAGTTGCACGCACGTGGCGGCAGCAGGTTCGCAGGCAGGCACTGGTAACAGTGTAGCTAGTCCGGGTATTCGTCTGAACCCATCACCCAGATAAATGACTGCAGGTCGATATAATCAGCCGGCTTCAGCATGCGTGTATCCGCACGCACCTGCGCTGCAAAATCCAGCAGGCTCTGATACGTGTCCCAGTTCGGACGGGATTTATAATAAAAATCAAACGCGTACTTTTCTGCAGCTACCTGAGTAACGCGTGGCTTCAGGAACATGTGTTCGTGCGGGTTCCCGATAAAGCCGAAGACGGTCAGAAGCGGCCATGTCAGCACGCGTGTCTGCCGGCGTGGAAGCTCGCCTACAATATCCCTGAATGAGAGAAAACGCTGTTCAAGCGATCCGCTGCCATATAAATAATCATACAGCCCCGTAGCAAATGCCTTCGCGCCTTCAGGAACTTTTATTGCATCGCGAAGCGCCATCTTTTCAAAAGAGAAGAGCAGGTTGGTGCGCGATTCAATTCGTACCGCGGTCATGGCGACGTCCTGGTAATTCCCGGATTTGAGCAGGGCTGCAAATGATTTTCGGTTCAGGGCTTCCTGGAATTCGTAATGTGCATCGAGCTTGTATTGCCGCTCCCAGGCGATGTAGGTGGGGTCCTGGTATCCCTTCTTAAAATAATACAGGAACTTCCTGATGCATTGCTTTCGTGCCCGGTCTGCCGGTTTTCTCCGTATCGAACGCTCTATCATAGCCACAGTTTCAGCGGTGTAAAACAAATACTGTGCGCAAATA
>DASUVB010000067.1:0-2450 GCA_036373835.1 Flavisolibacter sp.
GCGTCATCGGTGCCGACGTTGAAGTCGATCACATTATTCATGGCTGTCGCATCAATGCGGGTGCGGTACAGGTCAAATGAATTACCACTTTTTATGCGGTCAGCGGTGCCGATCATCCGCAGCCCCTGCGGTGTCGTGGCAACACGCAGGTCCAGGTTGGTGAGCTCGTTGCCATTATATGATATGAAAGGTGTTCTTACACTTCCTGTCATTCCCTCATTGGTTTCAAAGGTCCCTTCGGCATGGAGTGTTTCCATTTTTTCAAGTTCAGGGACAAAAGAGGAAAGTAATGGCGTATAAACAACATCGGCGGTGAAGGTGAAACGATAAGGAGCGGTGGCGATGCGGCGCGTATTGGTCGTTACTTCAAAATATGGCTGGATGCTGTTTTCAATGATCTTCGGCAGGTCGGCAATCCGGTATTGGCCCTGCAGGTCGGCATTGGCAATATCGCTTCGCAGCCGGATGAACTGGCCCGTATCGGTCCTGCCTGAGACAACGTGAACGGAATCCAGCGGCACGCGGTCATTCGGCGACACAAGCAGGGCATCTGTGATCAGCATCTCGCCAACAAGGTAGTCGTCATTCAGGGACACGATGTCTGCATCGATGCGGCCGCGGAATACGAGTGACTGCGGCGTGAAGCCGAGCGGCTGGGTTTTCAGGCTGTCCACAAAACCATTCACCCGAAACGACGAGGTGCCTGCCATACTGCCGCTGGCTGTGACCGTGAAGTCCGCATTGGGATCCTGTGCATCGGCCCTGATGTCAAACCGCGAATTCCGCAGTGTACCGGATGCGGCAACATTCCGGTACTGGTAGCCATTCAACCCGAAGGTTGCCATGCGCGCCCGGAACCTGGTGTTCATTGAGGCTGGTGTCAGTCCGCGGCCATTGAAAACAAAGTTGCCGGTAACAAAGCCAAACTGCCGGGGATTTCTCATGATGCTGCCAAGGTTCAGCCGGTTTGCCTGGATCGCGGTATTGTAAGTAATTCCCGCAGGACTTGCCAGGTTACCAAACGAACCGTTGACCGCCACAAAACCCGAGGATGTGCTGATGTCAAGATCTGCCTGCAGGGTACCCGCATTGCCGGCTATGGAGCCGCTGACATCGAATTCTTCCGGGAGATTGATCTCCTTTGTTGAAAGCCGGCTTCCCGTGAAAAGGGAAATGTCGGTCTGGTTCGTATGCAGCCGCTGAATGGTCAGCCTTCCGCCGGCGGAAGTGGGCTTCATCAGTCCTGAAAGCGTTCCCGAGGCGCTGACCTGTGTATTGCGAAGTCCATCGAATTCCAGCGTTTCAATTACCAACCGGTTCAGTGTTCCGTTCCCGACGACATTCAGGTACCAGGTGTCGTAGGGATTTTGCATGGCAGGATGGGAGCGAAGTTGCGGCGCAAACGCCAGGATATCTTTCACCTGGACGCGGCTGTCAACAATTTCGAGATCCATGACTGCCTGTTCGAAATTTTTGGAAAGTGTCTGCCGGTCGGGATATTCGATCAAGGCATTCCTCCGCACCAGTGAACCCGGTGTTTCCAGGTGCAGGTTCCTGAAATAGGTCTGGCTGGAAGCATGCAGGATCTCGCCACTCAGCTGCTCCAATACAAAGCCGCTTTTCTCGCGGAAGGAAGCATTGTTCACAGTACCCATCACGCTGTCGCTGTTCAGGACGAAATTGTCAAGGTTTATTGTGACCGAATCACCGCGGAAATGCGAGTAGTCAATGCCGTACAGCATCCTTGGATTGTTGTCGTTATCGAACTGAATGGTGTTATTGTTGACCTCGAGGTGATCCACCCTGAAATCCCAGCCCGCCGCCTTCTGTGCTGCCACTTCCTGCTTTATTTCCTTTTCCACGATACGCGCTTCTTCCTTTTTCCCGAGCCGAATAGCAGTTTTCGACTGGTCGAGCACCAGCTGCTTCAGGTAAATGCGATTGTTCTGGAGATCTGTAAGTCTCCCGTCGATGCGAAGTTTTCCAAGATTGAGTGAAGTATAGAATGCAGAAACATCGTTTTCGAACTGTATGGAGAACCGCGTGAGATCAATGGTGCCGAAATGAAACCGCGCCGCGTTCGGCGTCAGCGCTTCTGCAACATCTTTGGACACAGGTTCCGGCTTTGTGAGCGGTGCCCGCTGGATCACCCGCGCCTGCACATTCCGCGCGATAATAGTAGGTATATTGAACACCGGGATATATGGGTCCAGCGTGTCAATGGTAGCAGTAAGGTTACCAATCCGCGCGTACATGTCGCTGCCCGTTACCACATCGTCGTAGGTAAGGCGAACATTTTCCAGGCTGATGTTACTGATGTTCAGCTTCAATGGCGGGCTGTCAGCCGTATCGCTGCGCTTCTTTTTTTCTACCGCAAACGCATCGACGATGAACTGGAAATTAAAGGCGGTATCGGGAAGTGTGCGCCTTACCTTGGCAACGATGTTCAG
>DASUVB010000068.1:0-4297 GCA_036373835.1 Flavisolibacter sp.
GTTTGTAAAAGGTCCTGGTGCCGGAAGGGAAAGCGCCATCCGCGCCCTGGCACAATCCGGGATCGAAGTAGCCATGATCAAGGACGTGACGCCGCTGCCGCACAACGGCTGCCGTCCGCCCAAGAAAAGAAGGGTTTAATCCACCGGGTGACCACGTCGCCCGGCAACATACATAGTAGCCAAGGCTATTCATTTAATTAAAGGGTGCTTCATTAATTTTTACCGCTTTCAACGATGAACGCACCGGTTTTTAAAAAGCGGAAATGAATAAAAATTATGGCACGTTACAATGGTCCCAAGACCAAGATCTCCCGTATTTTCGGTGAGCCCATCCTCGGCAACGGTAAGTGGCTCGGTAAAAATTCCAATCCTCCAGGCCAGCACGGCGCACAGCGCAAGCGCAAGAGCCTTGGTGAGTACGCCCTCCAGCTCCGCGAAAAGCAAAAGGCCAAGTACACTTATGGCGTCCTCGAGAAGCAATTCCGCAAAACATTTGAAGAAGCATCACGCCGCAAAGGTGTAACCGGTGAAAACCTCATCAAGCTGCTGGAAGCACGTCTTGATAATGCCGTTTTCCGCATGGGTATCGCGCCCAGCCGGCCTGCAGCCCGCCAGCTCGTAAGCCACAAGCACGTCACTGTGAATGGCTCGGTCGTGAACATTCCTTCCTACCAGCTGAAGCCAGGCGACATCATCTCGCTGAAAGACAAGTCGAAGGACAACCAGGCTGTTACAAGCCATATCCGTGGCCGTAACCCGAAGTTCACATGGCTCGACTGGAACGAAACAGAGATGCAGGGCACCTTCATCACGTATCCTGAAAGGGAGAGCGTTCCGGAGAATATCAAGGAGCAGCTGATCGTGGAATTGTACTCGAAGTAACCCAGCGACAGCAGTAACACTTTAGACAATAAAACCTACAATAAAAATGGCGATTTTAAATTTTCAGAAGCCCGACAAGATCGTTTTGCAGAAAGTAAACGATTTTGAAGCGCAGTTCGAATTCCGTCCGCTCGAACCCGGCTATGGCGTTACCATCGGTAATGCGCTGCGCCGCGTGTTGTTAAGCTCTCTTGAAGGCTATGCAATCGTTGGTGTGAGGATTGAAGGCGTGGAGCATGAATTTGCAACCATCAAGGGTGTTTCTGAAGACGTGGTTGAGATCATCCTGAACCTGAAGCAGGTTCGCCTCAAGAAGGTCGTTGACCATGATGTTCAAAACGAAAAGATCACGCTTTCCATAAAGAACCGCACCGACTTCACCGCAGGCATGCTTGCAGAAGGCACTCAGTCGTTCCAGGTGATGAACCCGGAACTGTTGATCTGCACACTGGATTCATCCGCACGTCTTGATATCGAGATCTCTATCGGCAAAGGCCGTGGCTATGTTCCTGCAGAGGAAAACAAGCCAAAGGATGCACACCTGGGCTATAGCCCCGTTGATGCGATCTACACGCCGATCAAGAATGTGAAGTACACAATTGAGAATACGCGTGTGGAGCAGCGCACCGACTTTGAAAAGCTGGTGATGGAAGTGGCTACCGACGGTACCATTCATCCCGAGGAAGCTGTGAAGCAGGCCAGCCGGATCCTGATCCAGCACCTGATGATCATCACCGACGAGAACATCACCTTCGATAACAAGGAAGAGAAGAAGGAAGATATCGTGGATGAGCAGACGCTCCAGCTCCGCAAGGTGCTGAAGACACCACTGGAAGATCTCGATCTTTCCGTGCGTGCGTTCAACTGCCTGAAAGCGGCAAAGATCAACTCGCTCAGCGAGCTGGTTCAGTACGAGCAGGAAGACCTGATGAAGTTCCGCAATTTCGGACAGAAATCACTGTCCGAGATCGAGCAGGTGCTGAATGAAAGGGGTCTCCATTTCGGTATGGACCTCAGCAAAATGGGTGTGGACAAAGACGATTTTTAAACAACCCGGTTCCGGGAACCGGTAAGGCTGCAATTCCTTGACACGGTGCAGCCGATATTCAATAACCGGTTTGAAGCGAGAGAAGAGCAGACCAGCTCAAACCTCAAACCTCAAACCTCAAACACAAAGTCATGCGTCACGGAGACAAGATCAACAACCTCGGTCGTAAGAAAGAGCACCGCGAAGCGTTGTTAAGCAACCTGGCCTGTCAGCTGATCAGGCACAAAAGGATCGTAACCACATTAGCAAAGGCAAAAGCTTTACGCGTGTATGCCGAGCCCCTGATCACCAAATGCAAGCAGAATACAACGCACCAGCGTCGCGTGGTGTTCAGCTACCTGCAGGACAAGGATGCTGTTACGGAACTGTTCAGCACCATCAGTGAAAAGGTAGCCGGCCGCCCCGGTGGCTACACCCGCATCATCAAGCTGGGCACCCGCCCCGGCGATAACGCGGAACTGGCCATGATCGAGCTGGTCGATTTCAATGAAGTTTACGGCAAGGGCAAAGAGCAGAAGAAAGAAGGTGCAAAGAGAACGCGCCGCGCCGGTGGTACCAGGAAGAAGGCAACCGCAGCGACAGAGACTGCAAAAGGTGAGGAAACACCTGCAGAGGGCCAGCCTGAAGCTTCTGAGCAGCAACCCAGCTAACGATTGAACAACCATAGCCCGCAGGGCATCAATTCCTGATTTTTTCAAAAGAAGCCGGTACTTAACACCGGCTTCTTTATTTTTGCGCAATTTGTTTCAAATGGTAACACAACACGATGCGATCCTGGTACTGGAAGACGGTACGACCTGTTATGGAAAGGCTTTTGGCGCCATTGGCACCACCGGGGGCGAGATCTGCTTCAATACGGGAATGACAGGGTACCAGGAAGTGTTCACCGACCCGAGCTACTATGGACAGGTGCTCATCATGAACAATGTCCATATCGGCAATTACGGCGTGAAGGAGGAAGACGTGGAGAGCGACAGCGTGAAGATCAAAGGTCTCATTGGACGGAACCTCGAGGAATTATTTTCAAGAAGGACGGCCGAGGGTTCCCTTGATGACTACCTGAAGAAACAGAACATTGTGGCCATCGAAGGCGTGGATACGCGCGCGCTGGTAACGCACATCCGCAGCAAGGGCGCCATGAACTGCATCATCTCTTCGGAGATCACCGATCCGAAGATCCTCATCGATAAGCTTCGCGAGGTGCCCGGCATGGCCGGACTGGAGCTTGCATCTATCGTCTCTACTACCGTTCCTTACGAGCTTGGCGATCCCGCGTCACCCATCCGCATCGCGGTGCTGGATTATGGTACGAAAAGGAACATCCTCACCTGCATGGTGGAACGGGGCGCACATGTGAAGGTATTCCCGGCCAAAACGCCCGTCGAGGAATTAAAAAAATTCAATCCTGCCGGCTACTTTATTTCCAACGGCCCCGGTGACCCGGCGTCCATGGACTATGCGGTGGATACCCTGAAGAATATTCTCCGGGAAAAGAAGCCGACGTTTGGCATCTGCCTGGGTCACCAGCTCCTGGCATTGGCTAACGGCATTCCCACTTTTAAAATGCACCACGGACACCGCGGCATGAACCACCCCGTGAAGAACCTGATTACCGGTAAATGCGAGATCACAACGCAGAATCATGGTTTCGGTGTGGACCCGGTGGCTGTCCGCAATGCAAAGAATATCGAGATCACGCACGTGAACCTGAATGACGAGTCCATTGAAGGGATCCGTGTAAAAGACAAGCCCGCGTTTTCGGTGCAATACCACCCCGAGAGCACGCCCGGCCCCCACGACAGCCGCTACCTGTTCGATGAATTCATTGAAATGATCCGAAAGGACCTTGGTGTGGTCTAGCGCGTTGAAGCATTGCCGATGTGCCGGAATTAGAATTCCTTTCGCTCGGCATTTATTCTAAAGTTAAATAGAATCACAAAAGCCAAAATAATGTTTTGTCGCCGGCATTTTGCCAATGCAATGTTGGCTCCGGTTATTTATCAACACGGATCCACTCGGCTCGATTTAGAGTTATGGTGTCAATTGTTGTATAGTACCAGAATAGTGAAATAATCTCAGTTTGCTTAGCTATTGTGACAATTGCAGGGCTGCTGTCGGTTGCTCCACATCCAAAATATCGCTTTACAATTTTCGAACTTGAATTTTTTCTTATAAAAAGGGTCTCACCGGTTGCTGTATCACACATAGAACTGCCAAATGTTGCGAACGCATACACGAAAAATAATGCGAAGACACCGGTTGATATTAAAAACGCTCTAAGAACTCTAGTCCCGGTTTTTGATTTTCTATGTTTTATAAAGCCTAACCGGGAAGTGGTAAAAAGTATTGCTATGGGAATGCCAAAGA
>DASUVB010000069.1:0-9515 GCA_036373835.1 Flavisolibacter sp.
AAGGCTGAAAGTGCTGCCAGAACTGCATTTTATTTGATAATGGTATGACAGAATGTACACATTCTGCGTCGCCTTCATTTCATAACTTTGCCGAAAAATAACGTATGTATCCAGTAGAGATAGTTCAGCCGATGAAAGAAGAACTTACAGAAAACGGCTTTAAGGAATTACTGAACAGGAATGAAGTAGAAGAGCAGCTGAAAAAGGGCGGAACCACTTTGATCATGATCAATTCGGTGTGCGGCTGTTCGGCCGGCACAGCAAGACCGGGCGTCCTGATGGCGGTGCACAATGCATCCAAAAAACCCGATTACCTGGCGACGAGCTTCGCAGGTTTTGATACAGAAGCCGTGCAAAGCATTCGCGAACACCTGGTTCCATATCCACCTTCATCGCCATCCATCGCCCTGTTCCGCGACGGACAGCTCGTACATTTCATCGAGCGCCACCACATTGAAGGCCGTTCTGCCCAGATGATTGCCAATAATCTCATCCAGGCATTCGAAGAATATTGTAATTAATTCGCCTCCTTTATTGTAATTAATCTGTATTAAGTTTGACGTTTCATGCCCGTTGCCTGCCACCAGGCACGGGCGAAACTTCATAACTACAGCCCAGCTATGTATCCTAACCTGTATTATTTTTTCAAAGAGGTTTTCGGAGTTAATATCGGCATTCTTCGTTTCATTAATTCGTTTGGTTTTTTTGTCGCCATCGCTTTCCTGGTAGCAGCAGCACTGCTGGCGCGGGAACTGAAGCGCAAAAGCCAGCTGGGTATCTTTCAGCCTACTGAAATGAAGCTGACGGTTGGCAAGCCGGCGACTACATCCGAATTGTTACTGAACTTCCTGCTGGGCTTTGTGCTGGGATACAAGATCCTGGGACTTTTCTTCATGGGGCCGGAAGCCACGGATGATCCGCAGGGTTATATTTTTTCGGGCCGGGGCAGTTTCCCGGCGGGTATTGTCCTGGGTGGCTTGTTCGCCTGGATGAAGTGGCGTGAAAAAAAGAAGCAGCAGCTGGCTGCACCAGAGGATCGTGTAGTCAGGATGTGGCCGCATGACAGGGTGGGTGAGCTGACCATTATTGCCCTGGTTGTGGGTCTGGTAGGCGCCAAATTGTTCGATATATTCGAGAACTGGAGCGATTTCTTAAAAAGGCCGGCCGATTACATCTTTTCCGGTGGCGGTCTTACATTCTATGGCGGTCTCATCTGTGCGGCGTTTGCGATCGTCTGGTATGCCCGCAAGCACAAAATGCCGGTACGGCATCTTGCAGATGCCATCGCCCCCTCACTGATGATCGCTTACGCTATCGGGCGAATCGGCTGCCAGGTGGCCGGCGATGGCGACTGGGGCATCTATAACAGTGCGTACAAGGTAGATTCCACGAATTCTGTAGTGCTGGCCGGGCCAAATGATTTCAAGAATGCTGTGCTTGCCAACACCGCCCATTTTTCAAGGGAGTACAAGAACATAGCTGATATCCAGCATGCTCATTTTGAGAAGCCGGGTGCGCTGGGCTTCCTGCCGAACTGGATGTTCGCGTACCAGTTCCCGCATAATGTTAACGAAGTGGGCGTACAGATCAGTGGCTGCAATGAAAAGTACTGCAAGCAGCTACCGGTGCCGGTTTTCCCAACTTCGTTTTATGAGACCATTTTCTGTACGCTCCTGTTTTTCCTGTTGTGGGGGTTGCGGAAACGTCTCCGCCCGGCGGGTTCGCTGTTTGCCCTGTACCTGTTCCTGAACGGTCTGGAGCGCTTTTTTATAGAGAAGATCCGGGTAAACAACAAGCTGCCGACCTTCCTGGGAATGCAGCCGACACAGGCTGAGATCTTATCCGTGGTGATGATGCTGACAGGTGTCGTCCTGTGGGTAGTGCTACGGAAAAAATATCGGGCCACGAATGAAATAGTGTGAATAACTCCACATGAAGGAAAATTTTAATCTTCCGGAGTGCCTGTCCTGCAAAGATTCCAGCCGGATTTTGCTAGTACAGTTTTTGTAGATAATAAAAAGCTGAAACCACTATGAGGTTTTAGTTTTGAGAGTTATTTTTGCAGACGGTCCAGGCGGTTTAACGATCCCTTTGCAACTTTCTGTGAAAAGCATTTGTCAAGTATTTATTCAATCTTATAATCTGGAATTTTTATTATGAGGCAGCTTAAAATTGCTACCCAAATCACGAACCGGGATTCCCAGGCGGTAGAAAAGTATTTGCAGGAAATCTCGAAAATTCCCATGATCACCCCAGAGGAGGAAACGACACTGGCTCAACGCATTAAGATGGGTGATCAGCGGGCCCTGGACAAACTTGTCCAGGCAAACCTTCGTTTCGTGGTTTCTGTAGCAAAACAGTATCAGCACCAGGGTCTTTCCCTCAGTGACCTGATCAACGAAGGAAACCTGGGTCTGATCAAGGCCGCCCAACGTTTTGACGAAACCAAGGGTTTTAAGTTCATTTCATACGCCGTGTGGTGGATCCGTCAGTCCATTTTACAGGCGCTGGCAGAACAGGGACGCCTGGTTCGCCTGCCCCAGAACAAAATTGGCACCTATAATAAGGCCAATAAGGCATATATGGCCTTCGAGCAGGAGCACGAGCGCGAACCGAGCACCGAGGAACTGGCCGACATCCTGGAAATGAGCGAAACGGAAATTAACAATATCTTTCAGAGCAATACCCGCCACACGTCGCTGGATGCCCCGGTGCACGAGGCTGAGGACGTGGCTATGGGTGATTTGCTGGAAGGCAGCGACGATACCGACGATGACGTGATGAAGGATTCCCTTCGAAACGAGATCCGTCGTGTGCTGAAGTCACTTTCTCCCCGCGAAGCCGAGATCGTTAACGCATATTTTGGCCTGGATGGCGAGAACGGCACCACGATCGAGCAGATCGGTCAGAAATATGACCTGACCAAGGAAAGGATCCGGCAGATCAAGGAAAGAGCGATCAAGCGCCTGCAGAAAGCACGCTACAGCAATGCGCTGAAAGCTTACTTAGGTTAAAACCGGCAACGGTTCAAATAGCAAATTGATGGGTTTATAACAGCCTTGGTCCTCGTGGATCAGGGCTGTTTCATTTATTTTTGGACATGAAGAAATGGGCAGTGGCCATCCTGGTCTCGTGGCTTTTTACCGGGTGTGAGAAAAAGATCGATTTCGAGCTGAATGATTCAGAACAGAAGCTGGTCGTTGAAGCCACCATTGAAAACGACGAAGCTCCAGTAGTGGTGCTTACGCGATCGGTAGGGTATTTCTCTGTGCTCAATCCTCAGACGCTTCTCCAGAATTTCGTGCACAATGCCGAGGTGTATGTTTCAAATGGAACGCTTACACATAAGTTGAAGGAATACCAGGTCCCTTTAGGCGGGAACATCAGCCTTTTTTATTATTCCACCGATTCCTCGGATCTCGCCACTGCATTTACAGGAGAGCTGATGAAGCAGTATTCGCTGCTGGTAAAGTCGGAAGGTAACACTTACACCGCCGTCACCTCGATTCCCGATACGACCAAAAAGATCGATTCACTCTGGTGGAAGCCGGTCCCCTTCAATGCCGACAGCACGCGGGCCATCATCATGGTGCGCGCTACCGACCCTCCCGGCTATGGTGATTACATCCGTTATTACACCCGCATCAACGAGCAGCCCTTTTTCCCTCCCTGGAATTCCGTGTTCGACGACTACTTTGTCGACGGAACGACATACGAAATTTCCCTGGAGCCCGGGGTGGACCGTAATGACCTGTTTGAGAATCCCGAGTTTTTTTACCGCGGAGACACCATCACCTTCAAGTTGAGTAATATTGACAAGACCACGTACGATTTCTGGCGAACGTGGGAATTTGCATTTTCCTCCATCGGTAACCCGTTTTCTACCCCTACGAAGGTCCTGGGAAACATCAGTAACGGGGCACTTGGGTATTTTGCGGGATACGCATCGCGCTACCGCACCCTGATTATTCCACAGTAGGTGAGTTACTTCAGCCGCATATAATTCGATAACCTCTATTTTCGCGAATCAAGCACCATATCATGGATAATCAGACAGAGAAGGTTTCGCTTTTGATCATTGGTTCGGGTCCGGCAGGCTACACCGCCGCTATCTATGCGTCGCGGGCAAACCTGAAGCCGGTATTGTACCAGGGCATACAGCCGGGCGGCCAGCTGACGATCACCACGGACGTGGAAAATTATCCGGGCTTCCCCGACGGCATCCAGGGACCTGAGCTGATGGTGCATTTTGAAAAGCAGGCACACCGCATGGGTACCGACATCCGTTATGGCCTGGCCACTAAAGTTGACTTCTCGGCCCAGCCCTATAAGGTATGGATCGATGATGAAAAGCTGGTGGAGGCAGATGCTGTGATCATATCAACAGGTGCATCGGCAAAATGGCTTGGCATTGAAAGCGAGCAGCGGCTCAATGGCTATGGCGTAAGCGCGTGTGCCGTTTGCGACGGGTTTTTCTTCCGCGGAAAGGAAGTGGCCATCGTTGGCGCGGGCGATACGGCCGCGGAAGAAGCACTGTACCTTTCTAAACTTTGCACAACCGTGCACATGCTGGTGCGGCGCGATGAGATGCGCGCCAGCAAGGTGATGCAGGACAGGGTGATGAACACGCCGAATATCAGGATTTACTGGAATACCGAAACCGACGAGATCCTGGGTGAAAAAACAGTGGAGGCTGTCCGCGTCAGAAACAATGAAACGGGGGCCACGCAGGAAATACCCGTAAAAGGATTTTTTGTCGCCATCGGCCATACGCCGAATTCGGAAATTTTCAAGGGCTTCCTGGATATGGACGAAGCCGGGTATATCAGAACCGTTCCGGGTACATCAAAAACAAATGTCGAGGGCGTATTCGCTTCGGGTGATGTGCAGGACAAAATTTACCGGCAGGCCGTCACCGCGGCAGGTAGCGGCTGTATGGCCGCACTGGACGCAGAGCGATATCTTTCTGAAAAGGGCCTGCACTAGACGTGCTTCATTTATTACATGACATCAACATTTACCATAGAGCTCCGGGGTCTTCGTTTTTTCGCCGAACACGGCCTGTACAGGGAGGAGATCCTTGTCGGGAACGAATTTGAGGCCGATGTGTTTATCGTATCCCAGGCCCCGGCAGAAACTGTTACATCGCTCGACCAGACAGTGAATTATGTTGATGTGTACCAAATTGTTCAGGAAGCTTTCAGTACGCACAGCCACCTGCTGGAAACACTGGCCATGCAGATCGCAGACCGGGTAGAAGCAACCTTCAGCAGTATCGTGTCTTTCGAGATCTGCATCCGCAAGCTGAATCCACCCATCACCAATTTTACCGGATCCGTTGCCGTGCGCTATCACCGCCAGGTCAGATAACCATTTTCCGCCAGCGGTTGCTTTTCATGTAAGCGAATGACAGCAGGAACAGTACGGACCAGTACAGCAGTTCGGAGCCCCATCCCCAGATGATCGACATTTTATTGACCTCAAGCACAGCGTAGGCATATACGCAGTACAAGATGATTGAGACGAGTTCGATCAGGAACGTCATTCTCCCATTTCCTGTGCCGGTAACCGCATGGAGCCAGACGGTGGCAATGGACATTAACAGAACTGCAAAGGACACCACCCGCACCACCGGGATCCCCAGCTCCAGGAAGTCGGACTTCTGGCCGTATATGGCCAGGAATACCTCGGGGAAGACGTTCAGAAAAATGAAAACAGCCATTGCTACCCCGGAACTCAACAGCATGATGCGCGAAATAAGTTTCATGACATCATCTTTCCTGCCCTGGCCGATCACATTGCTGACCATGGCATTGGTTGTTGATGCGAAGGCCCAGATGAAGGCGCCGAAGAACCCGAACACATTCCGCATGCTGTTGGAAACTGCCATGCTTTTTTCGCCATGGTGTTCCACCAGGACAAAAAAGAAAAACCAGCTGATGATGCTGATGGCGTGCTGGAACGCCAGCGGGCCGGAAACGGAAACGATCTTTCCGGTAATTTCCCGGTTGTACCGGACGCGGCCGAAGAGGGAAAATCTTTTGCTGATACCACGGTTGCGAATGACCAGGTAGATAACGAACATGCCTGTAAATTCCGCGATGACAGACGCCACGGCTGCCCCGTTAAAACCCATCGCGGGGAGCCCCAGTTTTCCAAAGATGAAACCGTAATCAAGCACCACGTTGGCGACAGCCTCCGCCAGCGTACCGATAACCAGCAGCCTGCTCTGGTTAATGCCAACAAGAAGGGCGTTCCGCATCTGGTAAACATAGAGGAACAGCAGGCCGAAGATGCGGATCCGCAGGAATTCAACGGTGTCTTCATATACCTCTGGTGACTGTATCGTGTACCGGAATATCAGCGGTGCAACGAACCAGGTGACGAGTATCCCGAAAACAGCGACCGCCATGGAAATGAAAATCCCCTGGTTGAAGATGCGCCCGATCTCCTCCGGCCGGTTCTCACCGGCACGGCGTGAGATGAGCGACTGCAATCCATTGTTCAGGCCAAATCCTATTCCGGCAAAAATGAGGTAATATACACCGGTGATGCTCCCGGTTGCCAGGGCTTCGCGACTGAAGCGGCCCAGGAAAATATTGTTGATCAGGTAATTCAGCTGCGGTACCAGCAAGGCCAGGCCGATCGGCAATGCAATCTTCAGGATCTGCCTGTAGCCTGTGTCAAACTGCAGCCGTTCGGTCATAAACATGCAATGTAATAAAACAGGTGGAGCTCAGTGATCCATTCAAATACGTACTTTGCAAAAAAGTACGCGTGAAGACACTTTTCGATCTGGGAAGCGAACAGCAGGTGAGCACATCACAGGTTCTTTTGCTGGAGGCAGGCACGGGTCATTGCTGTTATGCACTGGCTGATACCGGCAGCAGGAGGATCGCTGCGCTGAAATACATGGAGACGGATGCTTTCGGGCTTACGGATGTTGTTGAAAGAACTATGCAGGAACTCAGGGGCATGACGTTTGCGCGAACTGTTGCCTGCATCAGCATGCCGTATGCACTGCTGGTTCCCGACCATTTGTCGCGCCCCGGCAATTCGGTCAACAGTTTTTTTTTCGATCTGCCTGACCAGGAATTTCTTCATGATGAGATCCGCGAATGGCAGGTTACCAACAGTTATTCGGTGTCCCGGAAACTGTACCGGATGATCACCGGCACATGGCCTTCCGTGCAGTTCCTCCACGCATACACACCGGAGCTAAAAGTATACAACGGTTTTGACGGTGCGGACCAGGTGTCGGTGCTGTTCCACCCGCACCATTTCACCGTCATCGTTAAAAAGGCAGGTCACCTGCAGCTGGCGCAGATGTATGCTTACCAGACGCCGATGGACGTGACCTATTACCTGCTGAAGATCTGCTACGAATTCCGCATCAACCAGTCGAAGACGGACCTGATCGTCAGCGGGCTGGTAGAAAAGGATTCGGCGCTGTACCGCGAGCTGCACCATTATTTTTTGAATATTCATTTCAGGCAAAGCGATTTCCGGCTGCCATCCGATGCATACCCGGAACATTTCTTTGCATCCCTGCTTAATCTTGCCGCATGCGTATCATAAGCGGATCCATGGGCGGGCGGCGTATCAGGCCTCCCGCCAACATGCCACACACGCGTCCCACAACCGACATTGCCAAGGAAGGACTTTTCAACATCCTGCAGAACAACCTGGATTTTGAGCAGCTCAAAACGCTGGATCTTTTCGGGGGCACGGGCAGCATCAGCTATGAACTGGCGTCGAGGGGTGTTCCTGATCTTACCATCGTGGAGAAGGTCCCGCAGATGTTCAACTTCATCAGGAAGACCGCGCAGGAACTGGGCCTGGAAAATTTCAAGGTGGTCCGATCCGACGTTTTCAAATTTATTGATACCTGTACGGACACGTTCGACCTGGTCTTTGCCGGACCGCCATACGCATTGCAGACCATTGACGAACTTCCGCGGCTCGTGTTCGAAAAAAAGCTGCTGAACGAAAACGGGTGGTTCATCCTGGAGCACACGCCACGCAATCAATACCAGGATTTTCCGTATTTCAGCTTTTCGCGAAACTATGGGACCACCATTTTCTCCGTCTTTGAAAACAGGCCGCGGGAGAATTAATGACCGGAAAAAGGATGACATGCTGAAGAAAGATGTACGAAAAATGTTCAGGGAGCTGCGCCGCGGGATCTCTCCTTCCAATAAAATGAAATGGGATGACCTGCTGCTGATCCGCTTCCAGGAGGTTGAATGGCCGTTCGTGGAATATGTATTGAGCTTTTATCCCATTGATGACAACATGGAGGTGAATACGTTCCTGCTGACGGATTATCTTCATTTCCGCAACCCCAACCTGCAGATTTGCTATCCAAAGATGACACCGGGCGACAATGCCATGCAGGCCGTGGTGTGTAATGCGGACAGCATTTTTGAATCGAATGCGTCCGGTATCCCGGAGCCCCTCGACACCGATACGGCATCGCCGGACCAGCTGGATCTCGTGATCATCCCGCTGCTGGGTTTTGATGAAAAAGGATTTCGTGTCGGCTATGGCAAGGGTTATTATGACCGGTTCCTGAAATTGTGCCGGCCAGATTGCATCAAGGTTGGCGTATCTTATTTTGAAGCTGTTCCGTCGATCGATGACGCCGATGATTTTGACGTACCTTTAGACCTTTGTATCACACCGCAACGGACGTATGTTTTCTAACTGGTTTCTGAAGTCATTCCGGATCTTATTATTTCCTTTCGCTTTATTATTTGGTTTCGCAGTAATGCTCAGGAACTGGATGTACGACCGGAAAATTTTTCGTTCCACCAATTTTGGTCTCCCGCTCATATGCGTCGGCAACCTGGCAGTTGGCGGTACCGGCAAATCACCGATGGTGGAATTCCTGGTGGCTCACCTGCATGGGCGTTACCGTGTAGCAACGCTGAGCCGCGGGTACAAACGAAAGACCAGGGGGTATATATTGGCCGGACCGGGTACAACAGCCAACGAGATCGGTGACGAGCCGATGCAGTTCTACCGGAAGTTTCCGGATGTGCCGGTAGCGGTGGGCGAGGAGCGGCTGGTGGCAATACCGCAGCTGCTGCACGACCGGCCTGACACGCAGGCCATCATCCTCGATGACGCCTTCCAGCACCGCGCGATACGTGCAGGCCTTAACATACTGCTGACCGACTATAGCAATCTTTTCACACGCGATTTTTTCCTGCCCACCGGTGATCTCAGGGATGCCCGGAGCAGTTACAGGCGTGCGGATTTTGTCATTGTCACCAAGTGCCCCGCTGCACTGACGGAACAGGAGCGACAGTCCCTGGTACAGGAGATCAAACCCCTGCCGCACCAGAAAATGTATTTCACGACCATCCTGTACGGCACACCTTACCACCTGACGCGAAAGGAGTTCTATTTCATGGACGAGCAGACTGAGGTGTTGCTCGTAACAGGCATTGCGAACCCACGACCGTTAAAGAATTACCTGGAAGACCGCATCGGTACATATTACATGATGC
>DASUVB010000070.1:0-3225 GCA_036373835.1 Flavisolibacter sp.
GCATCAGCAATAACCAGTCGATGGCACCAACAGGGCTCGGGGCAGTTTTCGCGGGAGAATATGCCTGCGCGAAAATGGAGTCCGACGGGGATATTTCCCAGAACGGGCCTCCACCGTGCGTTCCAACCTTTTTATTGTTGATGTCAAAGAGGTCAGCCTGCGGACCTGTGAATACCCATTCATAAGCCACAGGATCGCTGCCGGCCTTAACCTGCGCCTTGTATTTCTGAACTCCCGTGGCATAATAAGTTGCCACCCGCGTGTTACCACCCGGCAGGTTGGTGGGAAGGTCAATTGATGCAGGGATCTCGAGCTTTTCGCTTGCCTGGATATGATACGCGGCTGGTACACTTGCATTTTCATCAGCCGGCAGTGGTGCTGCCGTTACCTGGTTTTGCGTTTCGTAATTCTTGCTGCAGGCGATCACGCCTGTGGATATGACTGCTGCCAGCAGCAATGCATTCCTGAGTTGATTCTGTTTCATATTTATGGTTGTTTAATAAGTAAAAGGGGTACCGGCACCGCCTTGCGGTGAGCTTGTTCTCCGGGATGTGGATGGGTGAATGGGTCAGGTTCTTTCGGCAACGAAGAACACCATCTCGTTCTCCAGGTAGTACACCTGGTCGCCTACATGAAAAGGCTGCGCGCTGTCGTAGATCACCTGCTGCACCTTTTGTTCTCCCTTGCTGATCACTGCTTTTACAAATGGTCCGCTGCTCAGGAACGCGCGTTGCAATGACTGCATGCTGGAAAACAGCCAGGGACACGGCACCGACTGCTGGTGCGTGATCCGCAGTCCTGTGCGGGTGGCGATGGCTTTCAGCTTCACTTCGTCGTTTACTGCAAAAGGTCCCTGTGTGCCGGGGAGCGGCGGTGGCAGCAGGTTGGTAACCGCACGGAATACGGCGGTGGCATCACACTGCGATTCAGGTCCCCAGGTGGCAATGACCACGCGCCCGCCGCGCTTTGTTACACGGCGCGCTTCTGCAAGCGCAAACTCGAAGCTGCCCGCGTAGTGAAAGGAATTGAAGCCCGTAACCACGTCAAAAGTTTCATCGCGGAAGGGAAGGTCTTCCAGGTCTTCCTGCAGCAGCGTTGTCCCCGGCAGCCTTTTGCGCCCGATGGCCAGAAGGCCCGGGGCCGCATCGATTCCATGAACATGTGCGCCGCGTGCCTTTGCCATTCCGAGGAACAGGCCCGAACCGCAGCCGGCATCGAGCAGCATGGTAGTATCGTCAGGAGCAATAGCCTGCAATACCTGCTTATATAAGGGGATGAATGTGGGCTCGACGTACCGGGCCCAGTCGGCAGGCGCCGCGCTCCACAATCTGCCCTGAACATTTTTTGTCTGCATGGTGGCATTTGAGTTAATATGTAGCCGATACACATATCGGCTTTTGCGGGGGCAAATATGAAACAGGTTTGATTTTATTCCGGGCCACTGTTTCCAAACGGCAGCCATTTTTTTCCCGGCGGAAATGGCAGAAAAAAATATTTCGCCTCGTCGCTGTTCCAACTGCAGGGATTGCGGGTGCAACCGGCCGGGATGGGCTTCCCACCGGCATTGGACGTAAAATGTGGCTGCGGCAATGCTATTAATTCCTGCAGCATTGGGCTACCTTTAGCAACACGAATTCCACCGATGCAACGCTCCCTGTTATTTGTATTCATGTTGTGCCTGGCAGGCCGCCTGGCGGGCCAGGGTGTGGAAAAACAGTACGATCATTATACAACAGCATCCGGGTTATCGCACCAGATCGTCACCGGCGTTGCGCAGGATTCGGCGGGCTACGTGTGGGTCGCCACCGCATCCGGACTTAACCGCTTCGACGGCAGCCGCTTCATCCAGTTTCACAGTAACCATGACAGCGCCTCGCTGGCTGCTGAAGCCCTGTTCGGGCTGTCGTGGCTGGACCGTCACCGCCTCGCCGTGTACACGGCTGGTCTTCACATCGTGGATACCCGCACCGGCAGCACGCGGAATGTTTTTGTTCCTTACCATGACCCCCAGTACCAGTACAAGTTCAACATGATCCAGGATGTCATGGGCGATGAGAACGGGGACCTGTACATCCTGTCGCGCTCGGGATTTTATCATTACGACGCGGGATACCGGCTGGTGTCGCGGTTCGATTTTTACCCCGAGGACCAGGTGGCATTTACGCATTTCTTTTTCGGCCGTGATATTTTCGTGCTCGACGCGCAACGCTTCCTCGTCACCACGGTGGATGGCATGTACATCTATGATAAAAAGAAAAGACAGCTGTCGAAGATGACAGCTGCCGATTGTCCTGAGCTGGCCGGCTTTCTTCAATATCCCAATGTGTATTATTCGTTTTTCCAGCCGGCGCCGGGTGTTTTCCTTGTTCACCAGGAATCAACCCCGTTGATCACTTACATTGACATTCCGCGGAAAAAGAAAACCGTAAGCAGGCTGTCCTTCACACCGATCAAGACAGACATTCACTACAGGTCAAAGCTGGTGCGCATCAGCGATACACATTTCTATATCACCAATCACACCGCCGGATTTTACCAGGTGCATGTTGATCCGCTGACGGGTTCCGTGCATATGTTCCTGGACCCGTCGTTCCGGGCGTACCAGTGCACCGGTATGATGATTGACCAGGACCGGCACCTGTGGGTAGCCACCAACAAAGGACTGTTCCGCAAGAATGACGTTAAGGCACGGGTGGAGCTCGCCGAGATCCCCGCCAGCCTGCAGGAGCAATTCCCGAACATCTGGCTGGACGACATCCAGGTTGCAGGAAACGATATCATCGCGGCGGCCCGCGGCGATGGCGGACTGCTGGTGTTCGACAGGAAGACGCTGGCGTTTAAACAGCAGCTCGTCCCGCAGCAACCCGTTCCCAACAGTGCCCATTTCAGGGCGCTGGCAGCAGCAGGTCCGGGCACATTGATCGCAGCCAGTGCACGCCTGATCTTTACATACGACACCCGGACCCGTAAAATGAAGCCCCTGGTGCCGCCTGGCTGGACAGTCGGCGACTGGGCAAATGACCTTCACAGGGATCGTAAGGGAAACATCTGGATCGGAGCCCGCATCAATTACCGTTACGACCCGGTTAACAAAACATTCCGCGAGATTCAGCATCATTCGCGCCTGCTTTCGGTACCGTCGGCCATCGCAGAGGATACTTCCGGTCATATCTGGATGTCCGGGCACGGCATTGCACGTTATAATACAAAGGCAGATTCCTTCGA